>JBBQIH010000136.1:0-7440 GCA_038324725.1 Cyanobacteriota bacterium
GCAGACCCTCAGGCTGTTGCAGGGCCACCCCCATCTCTCGATCAGTTTTCTGGGCGGGGAGCGCAGCACGGGCAAGCGCTGGAGTGAACTGGTGCCTTTCCTCCCCCTGGAGGACGACCTGGTGGTGCGCTCTCCGGATCCGGACGCCATTGCTGCGGCCGCCGATCTGGCCGTGCTGAGCCTGCCGAACGGCCTGGCGGCCGGCCTCGTTCCCGACCTGCTGCAACGTGGCGTCAAGGTGGTGGATCTCTCGGCCGACTACCGCTACCGCTCCCTGGCCCATTGGGAGGAGGTGTACGCCGCCGAAGCCCGCCAGGTGTGCCGCCAGGACGGCGAGCTCTGTCAGGAGGCGGTGTACGGCCTGGTGGAGGTGGCCGAAGCGCGCATCCGCGAGGCACGGCTGGTGGCGGCCCCCGGTTGCTTCCCCACGGCCAGCCTGCTGGCCCTGCTGCCCTTCCTGGAGCAGGGACTGATCGAGACGGGCGGCATCGTCATCGATGCCAAGACGGGCACCTCAGGTGGCGGCAGGGCCGCCAAGGAAAACCTGCTGCTGGCGGAAGCCGCCGAGGCGGTCGCTCCCTATGGGGTGGTGGGCCATCGTCACACCAGTGAGATCGAGCAACTGGCGGCCCAGGCGGCGGGCCAGCCGATACAGCTGCAGTTCACCCCCCACCTGATGCCCATGGTGCGCGGCCTGCTGGCCACGGTCTACGGCCGACTGCGGGATCCCGGTCTCACCGCCGAGGACTGCACGACCCTGCTGAAGGCCTCCTATCGCCACAGCCCCACGGTGCAGGTGCTGCCGGTGGGGGTGTACCCCTCCACCAAGTGGGTGCGCAACACCAACCGCTGCCTGCTCTCGGTGCAGGTCGACCCGCGCACCGGCCAACTCATTGTCATGAGCGCGATCGACAACCTGGTCAAGGGCCAGGCCGGCCAGGGGGTACAGTGCCTCAACCTGCTCAGCGGGCTGGAGGCGGGAACCGGCCTGCCGCTGCTGCCCTTTTATCCCTGAGCCAGCCGCTGGGCGGCCAGGGTCACAGCCAACGGCAGGATCCGGTGCTCCTGAACTTGGATGCGGGCATGGAGCCGCGGCCGGTCATCCCCCGCCAGCACCGGCACGGCCGCCTGCACGAGAATCGGTCCCGCATCCACGTCGGCGGTCACCAGGTGGGCGGTGCATCCCGCCAGGGTGACCCCGGCGGCCAGGGCTTCCCCCACCCCATCGGCGCCGCGGAAGCTGGGCAATAAAGAGGGGTGGATGTTCACCAGCCGATCCGGGAAGGCCTTGATCAGCACGTCGGTGACGATGCGCATCCAGCCCGCCATCACCACCAGATCGATCCGGTGCGTGCGGAACAGGACGATCAGGGCCTCGTCGAGAGCCTGCCGCGACGGCTGGCTGCGGTGGTCGATCACCTGGCAGGGGATGCCGAGTCGTTCGGCCCGGCGTTGGGCCCCGCAGCCCAGCCGGTTCACCGCCAGAACGACCACCTCCCCCTGCAGAGGCCCCTGCGCGCAGGCCTCGACCAGGGCTTCGAAGTTGCTGCCCTCGCCGGAGGCCATCACCGCCAGTCGCAGCGGGGCCCCACCGGCCGGAAGCGGCTGTGGCAATGGCCACTGGAGAGATCCGCTGGGATCGCTATGGTCGGCGGAATCGGGCATTGCGTCCATGTCCCATCTCTCCATCCTGCCCACCGTGCTGCGGGATGCTGGTCTGCTGGGGGCCACACTTTCCACCCTCAAGCTTCCCTGGCGCCTCGGCGGTGAACTCGCCGGTTTCGGTGACGAGCGTCTACCGGTGACGCTGCAGGTGCAGCTGAAGGACGGTCAGTCCCTGGGATGGACCCGCCAGGCGGATGGGTCACTGGCCCTGGTGGGCGACCTCCAGCGCCTCAGCCGCAACACCCCCCTGCAACGGCTACTGGGTCAAATCACCCGGGCTTATGCCGCCAGAGCAGCCCTCCAAGAGGCCAGCCTGGCTCTTCCCACGGCGTCGATCGAGCTCCGTGTCTGACGACCAACCCCTTCGTGATGGGGCCGCCGGGGCGATCGTCCAGCTCGATCTGCGTGAACCCCACCGCCACCTGGTCAGGGTCACGCTCCAGCTCACGCCCCGTTGCCTGCAGCCGGAGCTGCGGTTACCGGCCTGGACCCCGGGGTCCTACCTGATCCGCGACTACGTTCGCCATCTGGAGGCCCTGGAGGTGTGGCAGGGCGGGGCGCCCGTCGCCACCTCCCGCCCGTCGCAGGCCTGCTGGCGTCTGGACCTCAGCAGCCTGGCGCCGCTTGTGGTTCGCTATCGCCTCCAGGCCACCGAGCTGAGCGTGCGCACCAGCCATCTCAGTGCTGACCATGGCTTCCTTGCCCTGGCCGGTGTGGTCCTGCAGGTCAGCGGGGAACGCTGGCACCCCCATCGACTCGAGCTGCAACTGCCCGAGGGCTGGCAGGCGTTTGTTCCCCTCCCCTGCGACGGCGCCAACGCCTGGATCGCCACAGACTTCGACCAGCTCATCGACAGTCCGGTCGAGGTTGGCCCCCATCCCTGCCACCGGTTCAGCGTCGCTGACGTGCCCCACCGTTGGGTCAGCTGGGGCGCCGACCTGCCCGCCGACGATCCCCTCTGGCTCGCCGACGTTGAACGGGTCGCCCTGGCCTGCTGCCGTCTGATGGGGGAGCCGATCCCCGCCAGCCCCAACTACATGTTCGTGCTGCATCTGCTGGCCGAGGCCTACGGCGGCCTCGAACACGACCACGCCAGCGTGCTCCAGTTCGGGCGCCGGGCCCTGGCGGCGCCAGGCGGTCGTCGCAAGCTGCTGCAACTGGTGGCCCATGAGTATCTCCATCAATGGAATGTGCGCCGCCTCAGGCCCGCTGAGCTCACCCCCATCGACTACGACCGGGTCGCGATCGTGCCTGGTCTGTGGTTTGCCGAAGGCGTCACCTCCTACCTCGACCTCCTGCTGCCCCTGGCGGCCGGCCTGGGCACGGAAGCTGAGCTGCTGGAAGACCTGGGAGCCGACCTCAGCCGTTATCTGCTCACCCCCGGTCGCCGGGTCCAGGGGTTGCGGCAAAGTGCCGAAGAGGCCTGGGTGAAGCTTTACCGGCAGGACGCCTCTTCTGTCGACAGCCAGATCAGCTACTACCTCAAGGGGGCCGTGGTCGCCCTGGTGCTTGACCTGCACCTGCGGCGGCAGGGTTCCTGCCTGGCCATGGTGCTGCGGGCCCTCTGGCGCAGTCATGGGGCCTGGGGCCGGGGCTACCGGAACGACGATCTGATCGCCGCCTTCGCCGAGCAGGCCGCCGACCTGGCCGAGCTTCTGCCCCACTGGCTGGAGAGCACCGACGACCCCGACCTGGCCAGCTACCTGACTGACGTGGGTCTGGCCCTGGCGCCGAAGCCGGCGACGGAACCGTTCTTCGGCTGGCAGCTTGAGGACGCGGCCGACAGGCCGATGCAGCTGAAGCGGGTGCACAGGGACGGCCCGGCGGAACGGGCCCGCCTGCAGCCAGGGGATGAGCTGCTGGCCCTTGACGGTCGGCGCCTGCGTCGGCCAGACGACCTTCCCCTGGCCATCGGCTCCGCCACGACCCCGGCGGAACGGGTGTTGCTCTACTGCCGTGATGGCCTGGTGCGCAGTACCGGGCTATGGCCCGACCCCCCTGCGGTGGCCAGCTGGCAGCTGGTGATCGACCCCCTGCTGGACAATGACCAGACGGGCCTGAACCGGCAGCGTTGGTTGTCTCTCCAGCCATGAGTTCGTCCCTGCGTCCTCTGGTACTGGCGGTGGCCGGCGCGGGTGTGCTGAGCATCGGTGGTCTCACCTGGCTGGGCCGCGACCTGTTCGGCGCCCCCGGCAATGCCGGCGGCCGTGCCTCCCTGCTCGACCTGCTCGACGAGGTGCGCCAGTCCCCGGGCGCAGGCGGGCAGCTGCAGCAACCTCCACCGGCCCAGACCCTGCCACCGCCCCATGCGGCCTGGCGAACTCCGCTGGGTGGCGCCTGCCAGGCCGACCCGCTCCTGCGCCGCCGCCTGCTCGCCCTGGCGGAACGCCTTCGTTATGAGACCATCCGGCTGCGCATTGATCCGAGCAACTACGGCGAGCGTTTTCGCCAGGATGTTTTCGGCCAGCCGCTGGACCCCACGCCCCGGGTCGTCGTGCTGCATGAGACCGTCTACGGCATCAACTCGGCGATCAACACCTTCATGACGCCCCATCCCAGGGACGAGGACCAGGTGAGTTACCACACCCTGATCGGCCTCGACGGCCGGGTGGTGGAGGTGCTCGATCCTTCCAAACGGGCCTTCGGATCGGGCAATTCCGCTTTCAACGGCCGCTGGGTGGTGACCAACCCTCAGGTGGGAGGCTCGATCAACAACTTCTCCCTGCACCTGAGCCTGGAAACCCCACTCGATGGGGAGGACCAGGACAGCGCCCACAGCGGTTACACCGCTGCCCAGTACGACGCGCTTGCGATCGTCCTGGGCCGCTGGATGCGCCGCTACGGCATTCCTGCCAGCAACATCACCACCCATCAACACGTGGATCTGGGTGGAGAACGGATGGATCCCCGCAGTTTTGAGTGGCGCGAGCTGCAGCTTCGGCTGGCCTCCATCGGCGTCCTCTGCTGACGGGTGTCTGGGATCCAGTCAGCCGATGGGGGGGAGAGGAGCGGGCTCAGAGGAGCGGGCTGGTGATCGGCTTGCGGCTGCCGTAGAGGAAGGCGTGCAGTTCAGGATCCTGCATGTAGCGGAGCACCCGCGCCGGGTAATCGAGCTTGCCGTTGTGCAGATAGGCCAGGGTGGCCATGGCCTTGGCGTCGGCGGGGTTGGTGCTCGCGTTCATCAGGGTCTGGCCGGGGAGGCCCAGGGCCTGCTTGAGACGCACGAACTTGCCGACCAGCAGCCGCACGTTGCGATCAGGATCGAGCAGTTGCATGCGGGCCTCATCAATCTGCTCCGGGGTGGCATCGGCCGGAAGAAGGCCCTGCTTGACGAGCTCGCCGAGGCTGAGCTGGGCGGGCCCAAGGGTGCTGAACAAGCCGCTGCGGGCGGCCAGAGGGTGATCCTCGCCGGGCTTGGCATGTTGCAGTTCATCGAACAGCACGGCGGTCACCAGCATCGGGTTGATGCCGTGACGGCGGCTCTCGCTGAGAATCACCGGCCTGAGCTCCTCAAGCCGACCGAGGGTATGGGTGCGCAGGGGTTGGAGCTGGTCGATGCCCTCGGTGAACAGCTGGGCGAGGCGAGGCTGGGGGCCGTGGACGCCGAAGCGGCGGTTCAGCTCGCGTAGCTCCTCGGGACTGAAATCGACCGGGTCCGGACGCAGACCTTCGCTGGTGGAGGGACTGATCAGGGGAAAGGCCTCAAGGCCGCGCTCCGCTTGCGTGAGCAGGAAGGGGGTGCGGCCTTGGCGCTGGGGTTCCCGGCTGAAGGGAACGACAGACAGTCCGATCGCCCCAAGCATCAACGTGCCACGAAAAACGGCAGCATGCCGCCTTCGCAGGCGAGAGAAGCTCGGAGACTTTGTTCTTGCGAAGCGGGACAGCAAGCAAAAACGTGCTCTTTCGATCAATCGTAACGAACACTTCCGGATTTGCCCCTCCAGTGGGGCGCTCTCGCCGCTGGACCCTGTGGGGGAAGCCCCGCATCCGCCGATCCGCTTGCCGAATATGGAGGCGGATGGATACGGTTCGGGGGCCCGTCACGGCGTCCCAGGAGCCATGTCCCCGCTGCCGCCGTTGAACGGCCACGATTCCGCTGCCCTCTGGGAGCGTTTCCGCCAGCTGCTCTGGCACGATCCCGATCTCTCCCTCTGGCTGGATGTCAGTCGGATGGCTCTTGGGGAGGAGGATCTGGCATCCTTCCAGGCCCCCTTCGCCCGCGCCTTCGCGGCCATGGAGGCCCTGGAGGCCGGGGCCATCGCCAACGCCGACGAAGGGCGTCAGGTGGGTCACTACTGGTTGCGGGCCCCAGAGCTGGCTCCCGATCCGGCTGTGGCGGTGGCCATCGCCGCCGAAGTGGATCGGCTCGAAGCCTTCGGGCGGGAGGTGCTGGCGGGCACGATCACGGCCCCCGGTGGCGGACCCTTCAGCGACGTTCTCTGGATCGGCATCGGCGGCTCGGGGCTCGGGCCCCTGCTGATGCTCAGGGCCCTGCAACGCCAAGGCCTGGGGCTGCCGTTCCACTTCTTCGATAACGTCGACCCCGACGGCATGGCCCGCACCCTGGCCGACTTGGGCGAGCGGCTCACCACCACCCTGGTGATCGTGGTGAGCAAGTCCGGGGGGACCCCCGAACCGCACCTGGGCATGGTGCAGGCCCGGGCCCGTGTGGTGGCAGCCGGGGGCGACTGGAGTGCCCAGGCCGTGGCCGTGACCATGACGGGCAGCCACCTGGATCAGGAGGCGAAGGCGGCCGGCTGGCTGCGGCGTTTCGACATGTTCGATTGGGTGGGGGGGCGTACCAGCATCACCAGTGCCGTTGGCCTGTTGCCCGCCGCCCTGATCGGCGCCGACCTGCGCGGCTTCCTCGAGGGGGCCGCCGCCATGGACCGCCTCACACGGCTGCCTAGCTTGCGGGCCAATCCGGCGGCCCTGCTGGCCGCCTCCTGGTATGTGGCCGGTGATGGCCGGGGTCGCCGCGACATGGTGGTCTTGCCCTACCGCGACCGGCTGGAGGTGTTCAGCCGCTATCTGCAGCAGCTGGTGATGGAGTCGCTGGGCAAGCGGCTCGACCGGGAGGGTGAGGTGGTGCACCAGGGCCTGGCGGTCTACGGCAACAAGGGCTCCACCGATCAGCACGCCTACGTGCAGCAGCTCCGCGATGGGCTCGACAACTTCTTCGTGACCTTCATCGAAGTGCTGGAGGATCCCCAGGAGATCCCCACGATCGA
The DNA here is from genome assembly GCA_038324725.1 of Cyanobacteriota bacterium. Lineage (GTDB taxonomy): Bacteria > Cyanobacteriota > Cyanobacteriia > PCC-6307 > Cyanobiaceae > Cyanobium. Next base: position 6,897 of record JBBQIH010000136.1, read on the forward strand.
TGGCGAGTGCCCGGCCGACTTCCTCGAGGGCTTTCTGCAGGGCACCCGGGCGGCCCTCGCCGAACAGGATCGCCAGAGCATCACCATCACCCTGCGCCGCTTCGATGCCCGGGGCCTCGGCGCCCTGATCGGCCTGTTCGAGCGGGCCGTCGGGCTCTATGGAGAGCTGGTCAACGTCAACGCCTATCACCAGCCCGGGGTGGAAGCCGGCAAGCTGGCGGCCGCGGGGATCCTGGCGTTGCAGAGCCAGGTGGAGGGTCTGCTGGCTGATGGCCAGCCCCGAAGCCTGGCCGTGATCCAGGCGGAACTGGAGCTCGAAGCGGTGGAGCCGGTGTTCTGGATGCTGCGCCACCTTTGTGCCAATGCCCGCGGCTATGGAGCCGTTGGCGACTGGGGTAGGCCCGACAGCCTGACCTTCCACCACACCTGATAGGTTTCGGATCTTTCCCATGGTTCGATCCCGTGCCGCGGTCGCCTGGGCCGCCGGCCAGCCGCTGGAGGTCACTGAGATCGACGTGGAAGGGCCCCGAGCCGGCGAGGTGCT
>JBBQIH010000137.1:0-7379 GCA_038324725.1 Cyanobacteriota bacterium
GGGCGGCCCCGCCCCGGGGGGCCGGGCCCGCCACCGAGGGGGATTGGGGCGAGAGCGATGGCGAGGAGTGGTGAGTCCCGTCTCAGCGCGCACCTGAGTCCGGAGGACGCTGCCTAAAGTTCCCGCACCAATGCGCCCAGGGATCGCTCCGGTGACCGAGACCCCCAGCAACACACCCGACCCTGTCGCTGCACCGCCGGAGGCGAAGACCGCACCGCCGGAGGCGAAGACCGCACCGCCGGAGCCGAAGAGCGCCCCGCCGAAGCCGAAGCCCCCCGCCCCTGAAGACAAGCCCTTCGACGCCTTCGTGCCGGAACTGCTGTTGCCGGCCCTGACCAAGGAGATTGAGGCCTATGGCGGACCCTCCCCCGAACTGGTGTTTGAGCAGGGCGCCATGCCCGTGGTGGGGGCGGACTGCTGGATGGTTCGGGGCCGGCTTCCCGGCGAGCGGCGCTTCTGGCTCTGTTTCACCCAGCCGGACATCAGCTCCGCCAAGACCATCGCCCTGACGGAGGGGGGGGGGAGCCCCAGCCTGTTGGAGTCGTTCCTGATCGACGAGAAGAAGATGACCCTCCAGCTGCTGGTGTCCCGGGTTGTGCAACGGCTCAACGGCCAGAAGTGGCTCGGACCCAACTGAGATTCCGAACCCCCTGGCTTCACATCCACGGCTTCACATCCGGGCCGATGGCCGGCATCGATGCCTACGATGGCGGCCGAGCTCTCTGAACGTCCAGCGCGATGGTGCCTCCCACCACCCAAGCCCCCACCGCCCCCCGGGTGGGCACCCCAGATGCCCCGGCCATCAAGGACCCGGTGAAGGACACCATCCTCACCCCTCGCTTCTACACCACGGATTTCGACGCCATGGCGGCGATGGATCTGCGGCCCAACGAAGTGGAGCTGGAGGCCATCTGCGAGGAGTTCCGCAAGGACTACAACCGCCACCACTTCGTCCGTGACGCCCAGTTCGAAGGGGCCGCCGACAAGCTTGACCCGGAGACGCGCCGGGTGTTCGTCGAGTTCCTGGAGCAGAGCTGCACCTCGGAATTCTCCGGTTTCCTGCTCTACAAGGAACTCAGCCGTCGCATCAAGGAGCGCAACCCCCTGCTGGCGGAATGCTTCGCCCACATGGCTCGCGATGAGGCCCGCCACGCCGGCTTCCTCAACAAGTCCATGGCCGACTTCGGCCTCCAGCTTGATCTGGGATTCCTGACGGCCACAAAGGCCTACACCCACTTCCAGCCCAAGTTCATCTTCTACGCCACCTACCTCTCCGAAAAGATCGGGTACTGGCGCTACATCGCCATCTACCGCCATCTGGAGCAGCACCCCGAAAGCAAGATCTTCCCGATCTTCAACTTCTTCGAGAACTGGTGTCAGGACGAGAACCGCCACGGCGATTTCTTCGACGCCCTGATGAAGGCCCAGCCGGACACGGTGCGTGGCTTCACGGCCCGCCTCTGGTGCCGCTTCTTCCTGCTGGCCGTGTTCGCCACCATGTACGTGCGTGATGTGGCCCGCAAGGAGTTTTATGAGGCCCTCGGGCTTGATGCGCGCACCTACGACAAGTACGTGATCGCCAAGACCAACGAAACCTCCGCCCGGGTGTTCCCCGTGGTCCTCAATGTGGAGCATCCCGAGTTCTACGAGCGGCTGGAGAAGCTGGTGCAGAACAACGCGGCCCTTGATCGGGCCGACCGTTCCGGCGGCCCGGCGCTGGTGCGGGCCCTGCGCAAGCTGCCCCATTGGATCGGCAACGGTGTCCAGATGGCCCGCCTGTTCCTGATGGCGCCGATCCGCAGCGAGCGCTTCCAGCCCGCCGTGCGTTGAGCTGAACCGCCAGAATCGATTGAGTTCTTCTTTTTGCCGCTTGGTCGTCTCCCCTCCCACCGGCACCCTTGCCGCCACCGAGCGGTCCGTTTCCCCTGCGGCCCTCGGGGATCCAGCCTGGCGTTCCGTTCTGGAACCCCTGCTGGCCGGTGGCCGATCGGCAGGGGCCGACCTTGTGGAGGTGTTCCTGGAGCGTTCCGACCACCTCGGCCTGCTCGCCGAGCAGGACGCCATCACCAGCGTCAGCCCAGCTTTTGGCGCCGGAGCAGGTCTGCGGGTCTTTCTTGGCGATCGGGATGGTTTCGTCTCCACCAATGATCTGAGCGCCGCCGGCCTGCGGGCCGCCCTCGAGCAGGCCCTTGGCATGCTGGGTTTGGTGTTGCCGTTGCAGGCCGGTGGCAACTTTGATGGCCTGCCGGAACTGCGGGACTTCGCCGCCACCAAGGAAGGCTGGCTACCGTCCTGTCCCTCCCTGGCTGAGGCCACGAGCCGGCTGCTGGAAGGCACCGACCGGCTCCAGGCCCACGGCCAGCACCTGCAGGTGCGCCGGGGCAGCTATGCCCGCGACTGGCAGGAGGTGCTGGTGGCCGCCACTGATGGCACCTTCGCCCGAGACGTACGCCTGCACCAGTCGGTGGGCCTCAACGTGCTGGCGGCCGACGGTGACCACCGGGCCAGCCTGGGGAGGCGCTACGGCACCTCCGACAGCCCCGACGACCTGCGCCAGTGGGATGCGGAGGCCGCTGCCGTCGATGTCTGCTCCAGTGCCGGCACCATGCTGCGGGCCGACTACGTCGAGGCCGGCCAGTTTCCGGTTGTGCTGGCCAACCGTTTCGGCGGCGTGATCTTCCACGAAGCCTGCGGCCACCTGCTGGAAACCACCCAGGTGGAGCGGGCCATCACCCCCTTCGCCGACATGGTGGGCCAGTCCATCGCCCACCCCTCCCTCACCGCCATCGACGAGGGGCACACCGCCGGCGCCTTCGGCTCCCTGGCGATGGACGATGAGGGCATGGAACCCCAGCGCACGGTGCTGATCGAGAACGGCATCCTGCAGCGCTTCCTCAGCGACCGGGCCGGCGAACGCCGCACCGGCCACCCCCGCACCGGCAGCGGCCGCCGCCAGAGCCATGCCTTCGCCGCCGCCAGCCGCATGCGCAACACCTTCATCGCCGCTGGCCCACACACCCCGGAGCAGCTGATCGCCTCCGTCGACCGAGGGCTCTACTGCAAGTCGATGGGCGGTGGCAGCGTCGGCCCCACGGGCCAGTTCAACTTCGCCGTTGAGGAGGGCTACCTGATCGAAAACGGCAGCCTCACCCGGCCCGTGAAGGGCGCCACCCTGATCGGTGACGCCAAGGAGGTGATGCCCAGAATCTCGATGTGTGCCAACGATCTCGAACTGGCCGCTGGCTTCTGCGGCTCGGTCAGCGGCAGCATCTTCGTCACTGTGGGCCAGCCGCACATCAAGGTCGACACCATCACCGTGGGAGGACGCTGAGCATGGCAAGCACCGAATCTCTCACCACCAGCCTCGATGCCGAGGTGCTGCGCCACCGGCTCGACAGCCTGGCCCTCGCCGAGGGTGTCCGTCGCTGGGACCTGGGCGCCTCCTGCAGCACGGACACCTCCGTGCAGGTCGACCGCGGCGAGGCCAAGCAGATGAAGGGCGCCCAGCGCAGCGCCATCACCCTGCGGGTCTGGAACGATGACGGTCTGGTGGGCATCACCAGCACCTCCGACCTCTCCGATGCCGGCCTGGCCCGGGCCCTGGCCGGCGCCCGCGACGCCAGTGCCTACGGCAACGTCGATGAGATCCCGGACTTCTCCCCCCTGGCCACCGCCCCACTGCCGGTCCTGGAGCAGCCCCTCAGCACTCCGCTGAGCATCCTCACCCTGCTCGACACCTTGCGGGACGCGGAGCGCGACCTGCTTGGCCGCCATCCCGCCATCGGCACGGTTCCCTACAACGGCCTGGCCCAGCGCAGCAGCGACCGGCTCTACATCAACAGTGACGGCGCCTGCCGCCAGCAGCGCCTCAGCACCGCCTCCCTCTTCCTCTATGCACGGGCCGAGGAGGCGGGCCGCAAGCCCCGCAGCAGCGGCGCGGTGCGGCTGGCCTATGGCGCCGCCGACCTCGATGTGGCCGGCTGCGTGCAGGAGGCGGCGGAGCGCACCATCGCCCACCTCGATTACGCGCCCATCGCCACGGGCCGTTACACCTGCGTCTTCAGCCCCGAGGCCTTCCTCGATCTGATCGGCGCCTTCAGCAGCCTGTTCAACGCCCGCGCCGTGCTGGATGGCGTCAGCCTCAGCCGGCGCGAGTCCCTCGGCGAGCGGTTGGCCGTTCCCTTCCTCTCCCTGCACGACAACGGCCTGAACCCGGCCAATGTGGGCGCGGCCGCCTTCGACGGTGAGGGGACCCCCACCCGTCGCCTGTCGCTGTTGGAGGGCGGGGTGCTGCGCCATTTCCTCCACTCGGAGGCCACGGCGCGGGCCTTCGGAGTGTCCCCCACTGGTCATGCGGGCCTCGGGGCCAAGGTCTCGGTGGGCCCCGACTGGTTCGAGATCGGCCCCACCCCCGGCAGCGGAGGCGGTGCCCCCGGTCTGGATCGCTTCGCGCCCGGCGCCAGCGGCGATGATCGCGGCCTGGTGGTGATCGATTCCCTCTCGGCCCTCCATGCCGGGGTCAAGGCCAGCCAGGGCTCCTTCTCCCTTCCCTTCGACGGCTGGCTGGTGCAGAACGGTGCCTCGCGCTCCATCGAAGCGGCCACGGTGGCCGGCGACATCCGCACCCTGCTCAACGTCATCCTCGGTTTCGAGGGTCCGGCCAAGGTGACCACTGACGGCCTTTGCCCCCACGTCTGGGTGGAGGGGCTCTCGATCACCGGCGACGCTTGAGGATTCTCTTCTGGGGCACCCCGGCCTACGCCGTGGCCAGCCTCAACGCCCTGCAGCAGGCTGGCCATGAGCTGGTGGGCGTGGTCAGCCAACCCGACCGCCGCCGCGGCCGTGGCAAGTCCCTGGTGGCCTCGGCCGTCAAGCAGCGGGCCGTGGAACTGGGCCTGCCGGTGTTCACCCCCGAGCGGATCCGCCGTGATCTGGCCTGCCAGCAGGAGCTGGCGGCCCTGGGGGCCGATGTCTCGGTGGTGGTGGCCTTCGGCCAGATCCTGCCGCCGGCCGTGCTGGCCCAGCCACCCTTTGGCTGCTGGAACGGCCATGGCTCCCTGTTGCCCCGCTGGCGCGGTGCCGCACCGATCCAGTGGGCCCTGCTGGAGGGAGACGCCGACACGGGCGTCGGCATCATGGCCATGGAGGAGGGCCTCGACACCGGCCCGGTGCTGCTGGAGCGGCGTCTGCCCATCCCCCTGCTGCAGAACGCCGGCCAGCTGGGCGAGCGGCTGGCCCGGCTCACCGCAGACCTGCTGGTGGAGGCCCTGCCGCGGATCCAGGCGGCGGGCACCGGACCGGAGGCGGAGCGCCTTGACCGTCTGGGGGTGCGCCTGCAGGACGACGACGCCACCCATGCGCGCCAACTGACCAAGGAGGACACCCTGGTGCGCTGGGACGCCACCGCCCTGGCCAGTCATCGCCGCGTGATGGGGCTTTTCCCCCAGGCGTCCTGCCCCTGGGGGGCCGAGCGCCTGAAGCTGCTCGCCACCGAACCCCTGGTGAGCCGCCTGGCCGACCAGCTCACGCCAGTGGGCGCGGCCCTGGCGGCCCGCTGGGGCGGGGAGGCCACGCCAGCTGCGGACCCAGGCACCGTTCTTGAGCTGGTGGAGGGGGAGGGACTGGTGCTGGCCAGCGGCGGCTGCCCCGTGCTGCTGCGCCAGGCCCAGCTGCCGGGCCGTCGAGCCAGTGAGGGGCAGACCCTGATCCAGCAGCTCGGACTGGTTCCAGGCCAACGGATCGGTGTAAATACTCTCTGAGGCTCCCTTTCGGCAAGGGTTGTTGACGTTTTGTTCCCTTAGGGGCGTCTCAGAGTTGGACGTGCACTGGAGGCATTAGACCGAAACCAGTGAACGGATGCGGATGTCATGACCACTGAACTTTCCTTCGTCAACAGCACTGGCTCGGGGTGCCAGATCTTCCGGGACCGGCTGGGCTGCTACGTGGTGAGCCACGAGCTCCGCCCCGGCCAGCGGGCGATGCGCCCGACCCTGGCCGGCGCCTATGCCGCTTGCCAGGGATGGGAGCCACGCTCCCAGTCGGAGGCGGCAAGCGGAGCTGGATGAGACAGGGGTGGGTGGGACAGCGGCCCGAAGGGCCAGCTCAGCCTGCACCGCCGCTGCTGGAGGTGAGCTCTTCGGGCTGGCTGCGATGCAGTTCGTGCAGGCCTTCAAGCTGGTTGTGGACGGCGACCAGCTGATCGCGGATGTGGCGGCTGTTCTCGATGCGCTCCAGGGAGAGGAGCATGCCCTCGATCTGGGCCTTGCAGTCGATCAGCACGCGGCACTGGGTGGATCCGGGTTCGTAGGGCATGACGGAAAGAGGCAGATCCTCAGTTCACCGTAGGGCGGCAGCGGAGGTTGTCACAACCACTGCCGTTCCTCCGGCAAGGGTGCGGCTGTTCAGCGGGATCCCGTGCGGCGCCGGCCCCGGTCGTGGCCCTGGCCCTGGCGCGGCCCCTGGCTCCTGCGGCCCCGGCCGCCGCTGAGATCCAGCGGTGGGGCGGAGAGCACGGTGGGCTCGAAGCCCGACACCTCCTGGCGGGGCAGGGGGGAGCCGACCAGGCGCTCGATGGCCCGCAGCAGCTCGTGCTCCTCGGCCGCCACCAGGGAAATGGCATGGCCGTTCTGGCCTGCCCGGCCGGTGCGGCCGATGCGGTGCACATAGTCCTCGGCCACGTTGGGCAGGTCGAGGTTGACCACGTGGGGCAGTTGGTGGATGTCGATGCCGCGGGCAGCGATGTCGGTGGCGACCAACACCCGCACCTCGCCGCTCTTGAACTCCGCCAGCGCCCGGGTGCGTGCCCCCTGGCTCTTGTTGCCGTGGATCGCTGCCGCCCCCAGGCCCTCCTTCTCGAGCCGCTCCGCCAGCCGGTTGGCGCCATGTTTGGTGCGGGAGAACACCAGCACCTGACGCCAGTCGTTGCTGCGGATCAGATGGCTGAGCAGATCCCCTTTGCGGTCCATGTCACAGGGATGGATCACCTGGTCGACCAGGGGGGTGGCCTGGTTCTCCGGGCTGGCCTGCAGCTGCACCGGCTGGTGCAGCAAGCCGGTCGCCAGGCGGCGGATCTCGCTGGAGAAGGTGGCGGAGAAGAGCAGGTTCTGGCGCTTCGGCGGCAGCAAGGACAGGATCCGGCGGATGTCACGGATGAAGCCCATGTCGAGCATCCGGTCGGCCTCATCCAGCACCAGGATCTCGACGCGGTCGAGCCGCAGGGCGTTCTGCTGGTGCAGGTCCATCAGCCGGCCGGGGGTGGCCACCAGCACGTCGGCGCCTTTGCGCAGCCGCTGCATCTGGGGGTTGGCACTCACCCCGCCGAAGACGACATCGGAGCGCAGATCCAGGTAGCGGCCGTAGGCGGTGACGCTTTCGGCCAC
>JBBQIH010000138.1:0-7330 GCA_038324725.1 Cyanobacteriota bacterium
GGAACGCGCCCAACCTGGAGCGGATCCAGTCCGCGCCCGGCACCGCCTCCACCACCCCCCGCGGCGACTGGAGCAGGGTGGTCAGGCCGGGGGCGCCCAGCCGGTGGATCGGCAGCCGCAGCCGGCTCTGCTCCAGCCCCCCGTCCTGGCGCACGTCGTAGTGGACGGCCAGATGCACCCGCTGGCGCCAGGGGGCGAGGCTGGCGGCGAAGGCCCGATCATCGGCGGGGCCGTAGCGGCTGGGCTGGCTGTACTCGACGTTGAACAGCACCCGGGCGGCACCCCGCTCCAGCACGTGGGCCGCCAGCCGGGCCTGCAGCGCCCGCGGCCAGGGCCAGGGGCCCATCTCCCTCCAAAGGCGCGACGCCTGGCGTTCGCCCGGGGCCAGCAGCTCCCCCAGTTCCAGGGAGTCGGCATCGATGGCCAGGATCACCGGATCGGGGGGGGCGGGACGGGCCCCCCGCAGCAGGAAAAAGGCCTGCAGGAGCTGATCATCGAGCAGCCGCGGCCCCTGACCCAGGGGAGTGAGGGGGACCCGGTCGAGGCCCGCCAGCAGGGGGAGGGCCAGCGCCAGCCACCAGAGCCGGCGCCCCAGGCCAGGCCTGGAGAACATCAGGGGCTGAGCCCGAGTTCGCGCTCGATCACAGGCAGCGTCTGCATCGGAGCCTGGAAGCCATTGAGCAGCTCGCTGTTCCGCCGCCGTTGCTTCACTTCCGCCGCGTCCATGCGGTGGGGGGCCTTCCAGCCCCGGGGCGTGGCCTCCAGGCGCTGGCCACTGGTCAACCGATACAGGGTGCCGTCATCGGCGCGCACCTCCACGTCCCCCTCCCAGCTGAGGAAGAGCACGGTCTCGGAGGTGTCCTCGATGAAGACCGTGGTGCCCTGGATCGAGGCGGTCCCCACCCGGGTGCGGACCCGAAGCGGCGTGGTGCCTTTTGATCCCGGATCGATCCAGGCGATGATCCGGCCGCGGACCAGGTCGAGCAGGCTCGGCTCGATCCGCAGCAGGGCGTTACCCCCCAGCCGGAAGCTCCGCCCATCGGCCAGCAGGATCTGAAGCCGGCCGGGGTTTTCGGTGCGCAGCACGGTGGAAGGCCCAAGCACCTGGTTCACCAGGGCTGGCCGCTCGGGGGCCGACTGTGGTCTCACGAACGCCGGACGAGACGGCACATCCACCACCCTGGGCAGCCGGGGAGCGGCCGTGGCAGCGGGCAGCACGAGGGCCAGGCCGGTTGTCAGCAGGCACCCCGCCGCCAGGGTCAGCAATCTGGGGTGACGGAGGCTCCTGCACAGCGCCATGGCCCGGGGACGCGAAGGTCTCCAGGATGGCCGCTCAGGGCTCGACCCGCCACACCTGGTCGGCCGGCGTCCACTCGCACAGCTCGGAAGGCGCGAACCAGAGGCCGATCTCGAAGACGGCCGTTTCCGGCGCATCGGAGCCGTGGATGACGTTGCGGCCGATGTTCACCGCCAGGTCGCCGCGGATGGTGCCGGGTTCGGCCTCCAGGGGCTTGGTGGCGCCGATCAGCTTGCGGGCGCTGGCGATCACGCCATCCCCTTCCCACACCATGGCCACCACCGGCCCGCTGGTGATGAAGTCGACCAGGCCAGCGAAGAACGGCCGCTCCCGATGCACGCCGTAATGGCTTTCGGCCAGTTCGCGGCTGGGCACCAGCTGCTTCAGGCCAACCAGCTTGAAGCCCTTGGTCTCGAAGCGGCCGAGGATCTCGCCCACCAGGCCCCGCTGCACCCCGTCGGGCTTGATGGCGAGGAAGGTGCGTTCGGTGGCCATGGCAAAGGGGAAGGGGATCGGGCCATCGTCCGCGCTGGGCCTGCCGCTTGGCAAGCGGCCACACCACAGCAGCCCGCCTGGAGCGGCTGACTAGATTCCAACGGCAGTGCAGAGCCACCCAGCGCCCCATGGTGCTCGCCGATTCCCCCAGCGGCCTGCGCGCCGACAGCTGGAGCGCCGCCGACAGCTCCGCCCTCTACGGACTCGACCGCTGGGGTGAGCCCTACTTCGGGGTGGGCGCCCGGGGCCATGTGATGGTGCAGCCCCGCGGCGACCGCGGCGGCTCCCTCGATCTGGTGGAGCTGGTGCGGGAGCTGCAGGGGCGCGACCTGTCCCTGCCGCTGCTGATCCGCTTCGACGACATCCTCGAGGACCGGCTCGAGCGTCTCCACGGCGCCTTTGAGCGGGCCATCGCCCAGTACGGCTACAACGGCCGCTACCAGGGGGTGTTCCCGGTGAAGTGCAACCAGCAGCGCCACGTGGTGGAGCAGCTGGTGGAGAGCGGCAGCCGCTGGCATTTCGGCCTGGAGGCGGGCAGCAAGGCCGAGCTGCTGATCGCCCTCTCCCTGCTCGACGACCCCGACGCCCTGCTGATCTGCAACGGCTACAAGGACCGGCGCTACATCGAGACGGCGATCCTGGCCCGGCGCCTCGGGCGCCAGCCGGTGGTGGTGATCGAGCAGGCCGATGAGGTGGAGCGGATCATCGCCGCCAGCGGCGCCCTGGGCGGGGCCCCGTTCATCGGGATCCGCGCCAAGCTCTCGGCCCGCAGCACCGGCCGCTGGGGCAGCTCGGTGGGGGAGCGGGCCAAGTTCGGCCTCTCGATCCCCGACGTGCTCACCACGGTGGAGCGGTTGCGGGAGGCCGGCCTGCTGGACGACCTGCGCCTGCTGCACTTCCACATCGGCAGCCAGATCAACGACATCGCCGTCCTCAAGGACGCCCTGCAGGAGGCCGGCCAGATCTATGCCGAGCTCACCCGTCTGGGTGCGCCGATGGGCTATCTGGATGTGGGCGGTGGCCTGGGCATCGACTACGACGGCAGCCGCACCGCCACCGCCGCCTCCACCAACTACTCGCTCCAGAACTACGCCAACGACGTCGTCGCCACGATCCGGGAGTGCTGCGAGCCCCACGGCATCCGCCCCCCCACGCTGGTGAGCGAGAGCGGCCGGGCCCTGGCCAGCCACTTCAGCGTGCTGGTGTTCGACGTGCTCGGGGCCGGCGGCCACAGCGAAACGGAGCCGCCGCCGGCCGAGGGGGAGGCCCTGATCCTGCGCAACCTGCGCGACACCCATGCGCTGATCACGGCGATCGCCGCCGAGGGGGGCCTCGAGGGGGACGCCGGCGACGGCCGGTCGGTGGTGGAGCGCCTGCAGGAGGCCTGGAACGATGCCCTCAAATTCAAGGAGGACGCCCTCACCGCCTTCCGGCTCGGCTACCTGAGCCTGCCGGAGCGGGCCACGGCCGAGCGGCTCACCTGGGCGAGCTGCCAGGCGATCGCCCGCCAGCTCGAGGGCCTGCCCGCCGACACCGTGATCCCCCAGGAGCTGCAGGCCCTGCCGGCGGCCCTGGCCGGCACCTACTACGCCAACCTCTCGGTGTTTCGCTCGGCGCCGGACACCTGGGCCATCGACCAGCTGTTCCCGGTGCTGCCGATCCATCGGCTCGACGAGCGCCCCACCCGGCTGGGCAGCTTCGCCGACCTCACCTGCGATTCCGACGGCAAGATCGCCCGCTTCATCGATCAGGGCCAGGTGAAACCCCTGCTGGAACTCCACACCCTGCGGCCCGGCGAGCCCTACTGGATCGGGCTGTTCCTGGGCGGGGCCTACCAGGAGGTGATGGGCAACCTGCACAACCTGTTCGGCAGCACCAACGCCGTGCACATCCGGCTGGCGGCCGGGGGAGGTTACCGGGTCGACCACGTGGTGCGGGGCAACACCAACGCCGAGGTGCTCGAGGCGATGGAACACGACCCCGACCTGCTGCTGGAAAGGCTCCGCCTGGCCAGCGAACAGGCGATCGGCCGGGGCGACCTGGCCATCAGCGACGCCCGCCGCCTGATGGCCCACCTGCGGGCCAGCCTGGAGCAGACGACTTATCTGGAGGCCTGACCTTACCTGGAGGCCTGATCCCGCAGCGACACCGTGAAGATCTCCACCTCCCCCAGGCTCTTCACGGGCTGGGCCCCCAGGGAACGGGAGTCGAGGCCCGCATCGGCCTCAATCAGGCTGGCGGTCTGGGCGTCACAGACCACCGCCGCGTCCACATTCCGGGTGGCCGACTCCAGCCGCGCCGACAGGTTCACCGTGTCGCCGATCACGGTGAACTCCATCCGGCGGGGGCTGCCGATCTGGCCCACCATCACCTGGCCGCTGGCCAGGCCGATGCCGTTGTCGAGGGTGGCGATGCCGCGGCGGCCCCAGTCCTCGTTGAGGCCGGCCAGGGCCTGCCGCATCGCCAGGGCGCAACGCACCGCCTGGCTGGCCTCCTCGGCCACCCCCCGGCTCACCGGTGAGCCGAACACGGCCATCACCGCATCACCGATGAACTTGTCGACGGTGCCCCCATGGGCCATCACCACCTCCACCATGGCGCCGAGGTATTCATTGAGCTGGCGGACATGCAGCTCGCTCTGGCCTTCGCCGCTGCGCTGCTTGGTGAGGACCGTGAATCCCTTGATGTCGGTCATCAGCACGGTCACCTCCAGCAGGCGGCCGCGCAGGATGCCCTGGGCCGATTCCGGGTCGGAGAGAATCTCCGCCACCACCCCGGGCGCCACGTAGCGCTCGAAGGTGCGGCGCAACCGGCGCCGCTCCTGCCCCTCCCGCAAGTAGGCATCCCCGCCGTAGAGGAGGCCCAGCAGGACCAGGCCCGAGGAGGGCGCCAGCAGCGGCAGCCAGCGGTTGGCCTGCTGCAGCGCCACGACGACGAGGGCTCCCTGGAGGACCAGCACCAGAACCACCAGGGCGAGACGCCAGCGCAGGTCGCTCCAGCGGCGGGCCGCCGCCAGCACGAGCAGCAGCGGCAGCAGGGCCAGCAGGGCCCGTCCCGGCGCATTGCGGGGCCAGGGCTGCAGCCCGTCCCCCTGCAGCGAGTTGGCGGTGGCGGTGGCCAGCACTTCCAGTCCCGACAGGGGGCCGAAGGGGGTGGGGTAGCCGTCGGTCCCCTGGGCGACCACCGGGCCGAGCAGCACCAGGGCCCCCTTCACGTCCTGCCGCAGGGGGTGGTTCTTCCAGCGCTCGGGGTCGAGCACTTCCCAGGCCGGCAGGCGCCGGAAACTGCCCTCCGGCCCATAGAAATTGAGGGCGCTGGCCCGGTCGTCCTGGCGGCTCCGCTGGCCCCCCAGCCGCAGCAGGGTGGAGGAGAGGGCGCTGTGGCCCTCGGCGCCCCGGGCGGGGAGCACGCCGCTGGCGTAGACCTCCGGGTGGCGGCTGGGCTCGCTGGAGGTGCCGGCGAGGATGTTGGTGAGCCCGAGGGAGCCGGTGCCACCGATGGCCGCCAGGAAGCGCTCCGGGCGCACGAAGGTGAGGGCTCCGGCTCCCTGGGTGTCGCTGGATTCGAGCATCTCGGCCGCCAGGGCGACACGGCCGGGGTAACGCCGCAAGCGCAGCTCCAGGGCCTCATCATCGGCCTCACCCTTGCCGCTGGGCCCCTCAAAGACCACATTCACGGCCACCGCCTTGGCGCCGGCCTGCAGCAGCTTCTCCGCCACCATGCCGTAGGTGGCGCGGGGCCAGGGCAGGCTGCCGACGCCCCTGGCCCATTCCGGGATGCGGCCCTCGTCCTCGAACCAGTCGCCCTGCTGCAGGGTGGCGTCATCGACCGTGACCAGCACCACGTTCGCCGGCGGGCGGCGCGAGCCGCGCAGCAGCAGCAGTTGCTGCTCCACCCCCCGCTCCCAGACCCTCATCCGGGGCCCCGGCCAGCCGGCGCTGACCCCCACCCAGGCCAACACAGCCAGCACGAGGATGCTGAAGGTTCGGGACCGCGCCATCTCGTCGTCCCCTCCCGGTGGTGGTGGCGTTGGCGCCTGACAGGCCCCCATCATCGGGGAAGGCGGCTTGGCGGACACAACTCGGGCCTAGGGGGTCCGGCCTGCCACGGGGCTCCAGAGGGTGCACATGGCCACGACCCGGCCGGAGCGCTCCAGCCGCACACAGTCGATGGACCGGGCCCTGGGACGGTTGATCAGAATCTGGGTGTGCAGGGGCGAGCCCATCCAGCGCGACACGATGGCCTCCGGGTTCCAGGCGCCTGCCGGCATCGGGCAGGCGATCACCTCACTGGTGGGCATCAGGTTGGCCGACGCCGCCATGCGGTTCTGGAACGCATCCCAGAGGGAACGGTCGTGGTCACAGTCGCCGCTGGCCAGCACCCCCTCCAGCACCGGAGCCAGATAGGTGGCGTTCTGGGCGGCCAGGGCTGCCGGGAGCGGTTGCAGGGGGGGCCGGCCGCCTTGCCCGCGGTACCGGTTGATGGTCTCCACCAGGGGATCGCTGCTGAGCTCTGTTCTGGTTGGGGGGGGGATCACCCCGGGAAAGCGGCGCTGCAGGAAGGCTTCCAGCGCCGCCAGGCCGGGCAGGGGAGCGCTGAAGCCCTTGAACAAGGGTCCCTGGAGGATCGCGGCGTAGTCGGCGGCGGTGAGGGGCCGTTGCCAGAGCAGAGCCCCCTGGCTGGAAAGACGCACCCTGTTGCCCCCGGCCACCAGAATCGGCACCTCGTTCAGCGGCCGTCCCTCGGCCAGACGCTGGATCTCAAGCGCTCCCTCCAGCACCACCAGCTCGGAGTCGCCGCCATCGAGCAAGGTGACCAGGTAGTTGGTGCCGCGGGTGCTCAGCCGCGAGGAACGGGTGCAACCGTTCTGCGGACCGGACACCAGGATCTGGCCGCTGCTGAGCAGAAAGCAGGTGCTGCCGAGGCGCAACTGGGTGAAGCGGTTGAGGCGGCCAGCGGCTCCACCGGCAAAGCCCAGCTGACCGCGGCTGTTCTGGGTGCGGACCAGCTCGGGTGTGATCGCCCGCTCCTGCACGTGGGCCTGGCGGCGCTCGATGAACAGCTCCGGGCCATCGAGGATCTCCTGGACGACCGCCGATCCCGCGGGGCTGGCCTGACCAGGGCCGGGCCAGGCCAGGGCCGCCGCCAAGGCCGTCAACTGGAGCCTGGGCGATCGCATCAGCAACTCAGAAGACGCGCGGCAGACCGAAAGGCGACGACGGTGGGCTGATCGGCACGGGCAGGTTCACCCCTGGCACCCTGGAGCGGATGTAGCTCTCCAGGGAGCCGTAGGCCGGCAGGGGCACCCGGAACCCCTGGAACAGGGGGCCGCCGAGGATGCCGTTGTAGTCGCTGACGCTGAGCCCCAGCAGCGCCAGCACCACCCCACCGGCAGAGAGCCGCAGCTTGTTGCCCGCCTCCACCGTGGTGGCGGGTTGGCCGGAGGGCTCCCCGTCGACGAGAGGTTCCACCTCCACCGACCCCTCCAGCACGGAGATCTCCGCTTCGCCCGTCTCGCTGACATCGATCAGATAATTG
>JBBQIH010000139.1:0-7319 GCA_038324725.1 Cyanobacteriota bacterium
GCCGAAGGCATGGCCCAGCTCATGCAGGGCGGTGGCCTCGGTGGCCTGCGGCCGCTGGCCCGGGCTGATCAGCACCTGCACCAAGGGCTCCAGGATCCAGCCGGCGCCCCGATCCACCGCCACCAGCGCAAGCTCGGCGCGGCCATGGCTGGCCCGGGTGCGGCCGGAGGCCTGCCGCTGCAGGGGCGGACGCCGCCGCAGGATCCGCACCTGGGCCGCCGCCGGATCCTCCACCCGGGTGATCGTCAGTTCCTTCTGCCATTGGCCCAGGGCCCGCTCCACCGCGGCGAGCCAGAGGGCGTCCCAGCGTTGGCCGGCGCCGCCCGTTGCCGCCGGCTCCACCCACACGCACCAGTGGTCCAGCCGGGGCCAGCCGAACGCCGTGGGCCGCAGCCGCTGGCGGTAGTCCGCGCCTGGCTCCCCCGGGGGAACGGCGTCGGGCGTACTCGGCGTTTCCCCGACAGGACGCGTGGCCACAGCCACGCGGCAAGCTGGCGGGGCGGCCTGGAGCGGCGCCGCCAGCAGCAGCAGCGCCGGCAACAGTCCGGCCAGCAGAACGCGGTGGGGCCGGCCCATCAGCCCGGTAGTCCGACTCCGCGGGCCATCAGGGAGGCCATCAGGGGGATGGCGGCAAAGCCCACCAGCTCGATGTTGAGCACCCAGCGCAGCCGCTTGGCCAGGGCCTCGCTCACCTGGGGCAGCTCCCCCTTGCGCAGAGGGATCGCCCAGAGGATGTAGGTGATGGTGGGGTACAGGGAGAGCGCCCCCACCGCCAGGTAGGTGCCCACCTTCCACCAGAACAGGGGATTCTCGGTGTAGAAGCTGGAGCCCTGGCCGAAATAGAGCGCCCGCAGGATGCCGCTGAGCAACACGCCCAGGGCCGCCAGACCGTAGGTCACGTCGGTGATCACCATCAGGATCGCGTCCTTGCGGTCCGGGTCGGGCCGGATCAGGCGCCGCTCCAGCACCAGGGCGCCGAAGCAGACCATGAAGCTCAGGTAGTGCACATAAGCCACCCCGGCGCTGGAAAGCACCTCGGAGGGGATGGAGAAAAGCCCGGCCATCGGCTGGTGTCAGGTGGTCGCCACGGACGGTAGCGGCTGGCTCCTGGCCAGCGGGCCCCTTGGTGAGCACGGTCTGGAGCTCAGGTTGAAATCAGCAGAAAATAAGGAACTGGTTGGCTTTATGCGCAAGACGCAACGAAACATTGAAGGCTTTCTGTTTGTTTCAGGAACATCCAGAAACAACCGTAGGTTCAACGTATCGATTCAGAGGCTCCATGGCGAGTTCCCTCAGTGCCTTTCTCGGCGAGATTGGCCGCCATCAGCTGCTCACCCCTGAGCAGGAGCTCACCTTGGGGCGAAAAGTGCAGGCGATGGTCAGCCTCCAGGAACGCTGTTCCCAGGCGGGCGGTACGGGTACGGCCTGTGAGTACAACGATCTCGAAAAGCGCACCTTGCGCACCGGCGAGCGGGCCAAACAGCAAATGGTGACAGCCAACCTGCGGCTGGTCGTCAATCTCGCCAAGCGCTATCAGGGCAAGGGCCTCGATTTACTTGATTTGATCCAGGAAGGCACCATCGGCCTGACCCGCGCGGTCGAAAAGTTTGATCCCACCCGTGGTCACCGTTTCAGCACCTATGCCTACTGGTGGATTCGTCAGGGTCTGAACCGGGCCCTCTCCACCCAGAGCCGCACGATCCGCATTCCCGTCAACGTCAACGAGAAGCTCACCCGGCTGCGGGCCGCCAAGGCGCGCCATCTCCAGTCCCACGGCCATTCCCCCAACGCTTGTGAGCTGGCCACCGCCATGGGTCTTCCCGTGGCCGAGATCGAAGACCTGCTCGGCTGCGAGCTGCGCAGCGTCACCGTCAGCCTGCAGGGGGCGGTGCGCTCCAAGGCCGATCCCTCCGAGCTGGTGGATGTGCTGCCCAGCAACGAGCCGGCGCCGATGGAGCGGGCCGAGCAGGCCGAGCGCACCGAGTCGGTCTGGACGCTGCTGGAGAAATCCAACCTCACCCCCAAGGAGCGCACGGTGGTGATGCTGCGTTTCGGGCTCGATGGCAGCCATGAGTGGCGCACCCTGGCCGAGGTGGCCCGGCAGCTGGAATGCAGCCGTGAGTACTGCCGCCAGGTGGTGCAGCGGGCCCTGCGCAAGCTGCGCAAAACCGGCATTGAGAGCGGCCTGGTCGACGACTGCACGTAGGGACATCCGCCCCTCGTGATTCGGCCTGTGTGGCCCACAGAATGAACGGACGCCGACCCGATGGCGTGTCCCATTTTTTGAGCAGATCGCCATGGCTGTTGCTCCCGCCGATCAGGCGCCCGTCGATACCGAGGTGCTGGAGAGCGCCGTTCTCGATGAAGCGCTGCTGGTGAGGCTGCTGCGCCGGGCCGGCCGCACCATCGCCCGCCCTGCCTTCGAGTGCGTGGAGCTCCTGCTCGATGGCTCCACCCCTCCCCAGGTGCGGCTCACCGTGCTGGCGGCCCTCACCTACCTGCTGCTGCCCCTCGATGTGATCCCCGATTTCATTCCGGCGGCCGGCTTCAGTGACGACATGGTGGCGCTGACGGCCTTGCTGGGGCTCTGCGGCACCCACCGCACGCCGGCGATCCGCGCCCGGGCCCAGAGCCGACTGGATCGTTGGTTCCCCCTCTTCCGCCAGCAGGGGTAACGTCCGGCGATGCAGGCGTCCGCCCCCTCCCTCAGCCCGGAGCAGCTCGACGAGCTCCAGAGCCTCCTCAAAGACTGGTTGCGGCTCACCGGCCGCACCCAGTCCGACCTGCGTCGGGCCCTGAGGGCCGGTTCGATCCGCATGCCCGTGCTGCTCGAGGAGCTGCACCGCACCTACAGCCACCAGGGCGCGGCGGGGCTGGCCGAGCGCCTCTGTGACATTGAGGCCCAGTGGCTGGAGGAGGAGCCCGGCGAAGATTCCGAATCTTCCGCAGCTGGTGGGCGGCTGGAGGACTCGATGGGGCAACTCGACCTGCTGCTCCAGGAAATCCGCGGTGACAGCGGGGCCTGAAGGCCAGGGCTCCGCTCTGCTGGCGGACCAGGCGACCAGCCTCCAGAGTGGGGTCAGACCGATCCTGCGGCCCCGTGCCGACGACCAACCGCCATGAACGCCACCGCCGTCTTCAGCCGCACCTTCCCCTGCTCCCTGCGGGCCGCCGCTGCCCTGGTTGCCTGCCTTTGCTTCTCAGGCGCGGCCCAGGCCCAGGTGGAGTCGTTCATGCTCAAGCGTGGTGGCAATGTGGGGCCGGAAACCAAGATCAAGCCCACCAACTGCGTCACAGGCGCCGATGGCTCCGTCACCTGCGACACCGTGATTGAGAATTCCCCCAGCGACACGCCGGCCCAGCCCATCTACCAGCCGTTCAAGAACTGATGCGACGCCTGCAGCGGATCTTCCAGGACACGATCTTTCTGCGCCTGATCGACCGGGGCGAGCGCCTGGTGGCCAAATTGCTGGCCGCCGTGCTGTTTCTGGTCCTGGCGGTGGCGGCCCTCAAGTTCACCGTCGAGGTCGTCGTTCAGCTGTTCGACCCGGCCCGGCGCTGGGTGGGCGAAGGCCTCATCGCCGTGCTCGGCGATCTGCTTAACCTGTTGATCGCCGTCGAGGTGCTGCAGAACATCACCTCCTATCTGCGTCGCCACGTGGTGCAGATCGAATTGGTGCTGCTCACGGCGATCACCGCCGTGGCCCGGAAGGTGATCGTGCTGCCCCCGACCGCCGAGAACAAGCCGATGCTGGTGGTGGGTCTTGGGGTGGCGGTGGTGTGCCTGGCGGCGGCCTTCTGGATGGTGCGCCGGGTCAATGAATCGGAAGTCAGTCGGCGGGATGAGGGGGCCAGAACAGAGCCAGCCAGATCGTTCCAGGAGCCGGGTCACTCGCCAGCAGCCGATGCCGGCGGCCCGCCTTGATCAGCAGGGCCTCACCACAGGCCAGGGAGCGTGCTTCGGCCTCATCGGCGAACTGCAACTGGGCACTCCCCTGCAGCAGCAGCACCCACTCGTGCTCCGTCTGGTTGTACCAGAAACCCTCCGGGCTGCGGGCACTGCAGGAGTGGATCCGCTCCAGCCGCAGCTGCGGGGTCTGCAGCTGCACGGTGATGACTTCCTCCCCAGCGGCAGGGCAGGGGCCCCGCAGCAGGGAGGCGGCTTCGGCCCCTTCCCCCGCTGAGGGCTCGCCCCAGCGGCGGCCGATCTCAAAGCCGCAGGAGCGGGCCAGGGCCACCACCTGATGGTGATCGCCACAGTCCCGCAGGGCCTGGCCCAGGGCGGGATCGGTTTCGCTCAGGGCCACGAAGGCGTTGAGCTGACGCACCTTCTCCAGGAACTGCTGCAGCTGGGCTTCGGCCATGGGGGAGGCGCTCAGGCGTCAGTTCAGATCCTTGCCCATCCGCCAGCGCAGAAAGGAGACGCCCCCCAGGAGCACCGTTTCTTCGCCGTCCACCACCCAGCACCGCCGCTCCAGCAGCGGCCGTGACAGCTGGCTGGCCTCGGTGCGCAGGCGACTCACCCCCTGGGAGCGGGCGTGTTGTTCCAGGGCCTCCAGCAGGGTGCCAGAGCGTCCCTGGCGGCTGGAGCGGCCCCGGCAGTAGAGCAGGGCGAGCCGGTCGCTGGGATCAAGAAGGGCAAACGCTTCAATGATCGTGTCGTCGTCGTTGGCACAGCTCACCAACCCATGGCCGCGTAGCAATGACGACCGGAAGTCATCATTGCGGCTCGCCTGTTGTGACCAGGCCTCGATCTGTAACGGGCTGTAGAGGTTCCCGGCCTGGCTGATGACCGCCTCGTGATACACGGCGATCAGCTGCTGGCAATCATCGGGGCGCAGTGGACGGATCGGCAGCATCGTGGCGGTGAATGTGCATGGATTGTCGCCGCTTTCGGCAGAAGGCTGATCCCGCTGGTGTATGTTTTAGTTCTAACCTCACTCACGTCACCGCGTCCATACCATGCTGACTGGATCGGAATTGCTGGCCAAGGTCAAGGAACTCGGCGATGTTGGCAAGTCGGAGATCGTACGGGCCTGTGGCTATGTTTCCACCAAGAAGGATGGCGCCGAGCGCCTGAACTTCACCGCCTTCTACGAGGCCCTGCTGGAGGCCAAAGGGGTCGAATTCGGTGCGGCCGGCAAGGTCGGCAAAGGAGGCCGCAAACTCAGCTACGTGGCCACGGTGCAGGGCAACGGCAATTTGCTCATCGGCAAGGCCTACACCGCCATGCTCGATCTCAGGCCCGGCGATGAGTTCGAGATCAAGCTCGGCCGCAAACAGATTCGCCTGATCCCCGCCGGCAGCGCCGACGAAGAGGATTGATCCGCTGGCGTCCGCTGCTGTCGTTGATGGTGGGCCTGCTTCTGGTGCTGGCCCTGATCCTGCCGCCAGCGGCCCTTGGCGTCCCAGGGCCAGCTTTCGCGTTGCAGGCCAGCGATACTGAAGTCGCGAGTCTTGATACGGGCGGCCGCTTGTTTGAGGCCCACTGCATCGGCTGCCATGCCCAGGGGGGCAACATCATCCGCCGCGGCAAGACATTGAAGTTGGCAGCATTGGAGCGCAATGGCGCCGCTAACCCAGCGGTGATCGCCACGATCGCCGCCGCAGGCATCGGCCAGATGGGCGGCTACGGCGAGGCCCTCGGTGACGGCGGGTCCGAAGCCGTGGCCGCTTGGGTATGGCAGCAGGCCCAGGCCGGCTGGCCCCGCAGCTGAGGCTGACGTCGCTCCACCCCCCAAAGCTTCCGCGGGGCTCAGAAGGCCTGGATCCAGGGATAGATCTGCACGGCCGTCCAGATGCCCTGCCGCCAGTAGATGTCGCCTCTGACGAGGCTCTCCACCGTTTCCTGCTCATCGGCTTCGTAGAGCCCAAAGACGTGGCTGGTGTCGGCCGTGGGCCCCAGGGTGAGCAGCACCCCCGCCTCTTTCTGGTGTTGCAACCCGGCCAGATGCTCGTCGCGGTAGGGGGTGCGGCGCTCAAGGGCGTCGGCGCTGTAGGTGCCCCAGAGGACGAATTTCATGGGCCGCCAGGTTGGGATGAACGTCCCCTCAGCTTTTCATCCCATGCGCGCTTCGCTGCGTTTTTGAAACACCAGCAGGCGGTTGTTGGCCGGCATCGTCGCATCGGCCTGCAGGTGCAGCTTCAGCCGAGCGGCTACGTCCTGGAGCTCTTCGGCGTCGCGTACCCCCATCGCCGGATCCAGCTGCCGCAGATGGGCATCAAAGGCCTCATTGCTCGCGGCCGTGTGGCCGTCGCCATAGCGAAACGGGCCGTAGATCAGCAGCAGACCCTCGTCGGCCAGCACCAGGGCCGTGCCGGCCAGCAGCTGGGGCACGGCGGCCGCCGGCATGATGTGCAGCGTGTTGGCTGTGAACACCGCCTCGAAGGGCCCGGTCGGCCACTGGGCCCCGGTCACATCGAGCTCCACCGGTGGCGCCACGCGCGCCCCTGGAGCCAGCCCCGCCTGGCCCTCCAGGGCGATGCGTCCGGCCAGTCCCGCCATCGATTCGGGGCGCTCGCTCGGCTGCCAGCACACCCCCTGCAGATGGCGGGCCATGTGGATGGCGTGCTGGCCGCTGCCCGAGCCCACCTCCAGCACCCTGGCCCCGGGGGGCAGCCAACGGCGCAGCAGCGTCAGGATCGGCTCCTGGTTGCGCAGGCAGGCGGGAGAGAACGGTAATTCGAGCTCGATCTTCATTCCATCATGGGGTGATCCACCCTCCACCATGCGAGTTTTTCCCATGCGCGATCCCGACCTGCGCCCGATAGTTTCGCCTGCCCCTGCGTCGTTGCTCGCCGCCCTGGTGCTGCTGCTGTCGTTGAGCGCCTGCGCTCCTGTGCTGTAGCTCGCCTAGAGCGGCTGATCGAGGGCGGTGCGCAGCTCGGCGGCGAAGGCTCCGGCATCAGCGGCCACATCGGCTCCGTTCTGGTGGGCCTGGGCCATGCGCCGCACCAGGGCGCTGCCCACGATGGCGCCGTCACCGCCCCAGCGGCGCACCTGCAGGGCCTGCTCGCCGGTGGCGATGCCGAAGCCCACCGCCACTGGCGTGGGGCCCAGCTGCCGCAGCTGCTGCACCAGTGGTCCCACCCGCGTTTCCAGGCTGGTGCGCACCCCCGTCACCCCGGTGACGCTCACCAGGTAAGTGAAGCCCCGGCTGGCGGTGTGGATGCGGGCCATGCGCTCGGCCGGGGTGTTGGGCGCCACCAGCAGCACCAGATCCAGACCATGGCCGGCCGCAAGGCTGGAGAGTTTCTGGGCCTCCTCCAAGGGAAGATCCGGCACCACCAGGCCGGCGGCACCGGCGGCGGCGGCCTCG
>JBBQIH010000140.1:0-7271 GCA_038324725.1 Cyanobacteriota bacterium
TGGCTGCCGCTTGAGGTGGGAACGGCCACGACCACCATCACCTGGTAGGCCACATCGGCCGGCGTCAGGGCATAGGTGGGACCGCTGGCCCCCTGGATCAGCTGCCAATGGCGCCGGCCAGGGGCCAGGCGATACCAGTGAAAGGCGCTGGGAGGCAGGGCGGCCAACACGTCAGCCGTGGCCGTGGCTTGCAGCAGGGCTCCCTGCCTGGCTTCCCCCTGCAACAGCAGCTGGTTGAGCCCGGCGATCCGCTGCTCCACCGCCCCCTCGATCTGCTGATCCCCGGCGATCTCCTGGCGCAGCAACTGGATCTGCTGCTGGGGATCGGCCGTGATTCCCGGCACACACTGCAGCGTCCCTTGCACCAGCTGACAACCCACCAGATCCTGGGCTTTGAGGCCGGTCCCTGGCCCCATCAGCAGCAGCAGGCCCAGGGGCAGGGCGGCACGAAGGCTGAGGGTGCGACGAAGGAAAGACAAGGGGAGCTCGGAGATCGGACGGCACCGATCCTGGACCCGGCAGCGCCAAACGCCAATCAACCGGTGGCGGATTCACGCACCGCCGCCACCAGGGCCGCGACCCGCGCCAGGTTCTTGACGCCGGGGCGATCCTCCACTGAGCTGGAGGCATCAAGACCATCGGGGCGGAGCCGGGCCAGCAGCTCGGCCACCATCTCGGGGCCGACGCCACCAGCCAGCCACCAGGGTGAGGCCGGGCGGAAATCCTCCAGCCAGGCGGTGGGGATCCGGTGCCCGGTGCCCCCCAGCTGGCCGGGCTGCCAGGCATCGAGCAACAGGGCCTCCACAACCCCGGCATAGGCGGCCGCCGCCTCCAGATCCTCGGGGGAGCGCACCCGCAAGGCCTTCCAGAGCCGGACATCCAGCCGCTGGGCCAGCTCACGGCAGCGCTCCACGCTTTCGTCCCCATGCAGCTGGACCACCGCATGGCCCCGGCCCACGCCGAGCTCCTCCAGCCGGTCGTCGGTGGGATCGGCCACCACCAGCACGCCGAAGCAGTCGCCGCCACCGCCGGCCATGGCCGCGAACAGATCGGGCCGCTGCGACGCTGGCACAAAGCGGGGCGAGCTGGGAACCGCAATGACGCCGATCGCATCGACCCCCAAGGCGGCGATGGCGGTGGCCTGGGCCGGCTCCCTGAGCCCACAGATCTTCAGCAGCGGAGAGGAAACCAGAAACTGGTCGGCGGGGCTGCCTTTCTAGGATGACTTCGAAAACCCCGGCTCTGGCCGGATCTCTGCCCGGATGGTGCCCGTGGGTGAAGGCTGGCAATTGCTGACGATCCGCGGCATTCCCCTGCGCATCCACCCGAGCTGGTTTGTGATCCTGCTGCTGGCCACCCTGGGCTTCCAGCAGCAGTACGCCATCAGCCTCCGCGGCCAGCTCGCCCCGGCGGCCCTCTGGGCCGTGGCCCTGGTCACCTCCCTGGCCCTGTTCGTCTCCGTACTCCTGCACGAGCTGGGCCATTCCCTGGTGGCCCTGCGCCAGGGGGTGAAGGTGAAATCCATCACCCTCTTCCTGCTGGGGGGGGTGGCCAGTGTGGAGCGGGAATGCTCAACCGCCCGCGGTGCCCTGATGGTGGCGGCGGCGGGTCCGGCGGTGAGCCTGGTGCTGGGCATCGGCCTGCTGGCCTCCACCCATGCCGCCGCCCACCTCACCCCCGTCCTGGGCCAGATGGTGGAACGGCTCGGCGCCCTCAACCTGATCCTGGGTCTGTTCAACCTGCTGCCCGGACTCCCCCTGGATGGGGGGCTGATCGTCAAGGCCCTGGTCTGGGAATTCTCCGGCAGCCAACGGCGGGGCGTCGAGGTGGCCAATACCTGCGGCCGCTTCCTGTCCCTGTTCGCCGTGGGGATGGGCACGGTGCTGCTGCTGCGGGGTGGCGGCATCGGCGGGGCCTGGCTGATTCTGCTGGGTTGGTTCGGCCTGGGGGCGGCCCGCAACCAGAAGCAGATGCTGGTCGTCCAGCAGGCCCTCAAGGATCTCAAGGTCAAGGATGTGGCCCAGCGCCGCTTCCGGGTGCTGGAGGCCGACACCAGCCTGCGGGAGCTGAGCCGGATGCGCCTCGGCACCGCCCCGCCGATCGCAGAGGCCGGGGATGGCGCTGCCTCCTCCGACAAGGACGCCAATGGCCCAGCGGAGTGGCTGCTCGTCTGCGACAGGGGCCGCTGGCAGGGCGTCATCGACGACGCCCCCCTCCAGGCCCTGCCCGTTCAGTGCTGGGATAGGGAACGGGTGGGCGACCATCTGCAGCCCCTCTCCAGCCTGCCCTCCATCCCCGAATCAGCCCCCCTCTGGCAGGCCGCCCTCCAGCTCGAAGACGGCGACCACCAGCGGCTGCTGGTACTGAGTCCGGCCGGACTGCCCTGCGGCACCGTGGAGCGGCCCGAACTGGGAGACGCGGTGCTGAAGAAGCTGGGCCTGCGGCTCCCCGCCAATCTGCTCTCCGCCGCCCGGCGTGAGAACGGCTATCCCCTCGGCATGGCCCTGGGTCAGGTGGCCCGCGGCATGGTCAGTTCCGGTGAGGTGTCCCTGCTGACGGACAGTGTCGGCCGATAACGTCCCAGGCCCGGTGCGATCGCGGCCAGGGCCGCGGGCCCGAGGGGCAGGACCCGTGGCAGGGGAGTGTCGTGATCGCCGCCGCCATGGCCCCGCTCAGCCAGGTCCCCAGCCAGCGGGGGCAGCCAGCGCGCCGCCGAGCGGTACAGGTGATGCTCCAGGTCCTCCCCGGCCAGCGGCAGGGGATCGAGCTCCGGGGGATCGCCGCTGAACACCTCCCGCCAGAGGCTGGGGCAGGGGTCCAGCTGGATCGATCCGTGCTGCAGCAGATGGCCGCCACGCCAGAGCTGGGCACTGCCCACCCGCTTGGCGCCGTTGGCCTGCACCAGGTCGGCGACGGTGCTGGTGGCGAAGCAGCTGCTGCGTTGCAGGCTGGCCGCCTGGCTGCCGCACAGCAGCGGCTGGCCCATGGCCGCGAACGCTTCAACGAGCCAGACGAGGGCCCGGCCGTAGACCGCAGAGCGTGTTCCCTGCGGCCGGGGCCACACCAGGGCATAGGTGAGATCGCCACCATGGAGGACGGCCCGGCCGCCACTGGGCCGTCGCACCAGATCAAGGCGCCCCTGCCGGGCCAGATCACACCAGTGGGGCTCCAGCCGGCGCTGGTGCCAACCCAGGGAGAGGGTCGGCCGCGACCAGCGATACAGACGGAAAGCCGGCGCCGGAACCACCTGGGATGCAGGGTTCGCCGCCGCCACCTGGCCCTCCAGCAGCCAGGCATCGATGGCCATCTGCCAGATTCCGCCGAGGCGACAGGACTGGATCCAGCGAACCGGCGCCGCCGGCTGGACGGATGGAGAGGCCTGCGCTGTCATGACTTCTGCTCGCCCGGCCCATGGCAACGACCCTGATCTGGAGTCTGCTGCCACTGCTGCCCCTGGGACTGGTGGCCGGCCTGCTCTCCGGGCTTCTGGGCATCGGCGGTGGGCTGATCTTCTCCCCGCTGCTGTTGCTGCTGGGCCTGACACCCCACCAGGCCCTGGCCACCAGCACGCTGGCGATCGTGCCCACCACGCTCGGGGGCACGATCGCCCATGTCCGCAGCGGCAGGCTCAGCTGGCCGGGAGGCGTGGCGATCGCCGGCGGGGCCGCCCTCAGCGCCGGGCTGTTCAGCCGCCTGGGCCAGGGCCTGGCCGGCTGGCAGCTGCTCGGCCTGCAGGCGCTGCTCTATGCCCTGCTCACAGGGCTGGTCCGGCCGCGCAGCCAGCAGGCCCCGGCGCGCGAGCGGGAGCCCCATCCCCTCGCCCTCGCCCTGGTGGGGGCCCTGGCGGGGGTGGCGGCCGGGCTGTTGGGGGTGGGCGGCGGCCTGGTGATGGTGCCGGTGCTGGTGGGGGGGCTGGGGATGCCCGTCCACGGGGCGATTCGTTACAGCACGCTGGCGGTCCTGGCCTCCTCCTGCAGCGCCTCGGTGGCCTTCCTGGCCGATGGACGGGCGAATCCGCTGGTGGCTCTGGTGCTGGGAGGTACCGCGGCGGTGGCGGCCCAGTGGTCCGCCAGCCGGCTCGATCGGGTCCCGGAGGAACGACTGGTCTGGATGCTGCGGGCCATCACCCTGGTGCTGGCGCTGGACAGCGGCCGCCGCGCCGTGGGCCTGTGGTTCGAAGCTCAGGGGATCACGCTCCAGAAACCGGGGTCGAGCTCGTAACCGAGGACTGCGGCCATCTGTCCCAGGTTGGCGCGACACTCGATGCCCCCGGCAGCCGCCCAGTCGTCGAGGAGGAACAGGCGCTGGGTGATCCAGAGCTCCAGACTCTCAGGGGCGAAGCGGATCCCCTCGGTGGGGCTGAAGTCATGGGGGAGCAGCATCGCCACATGGCGGGTGAGCTGGCCCCCGCTGCGCTCCAGCGCCAGGGGCAGCCAGGGATGGAGCGCGTCGGCCCGCAGACTCCACAGCCGCAGTTCGGCAATCTCCGAGAGTTCGCGGGGGTCTGCGGCTTCCCGAGGCCAGTCGAAGTCGATCTGAAGTCCGCTGGCGGCGGAGAGCAGCTCGGCTGGTGCCAGCGACGCCAGGCCCGCCAGGGGGGAGAGATCGAGCCCGCGCACCTGATCGGCGCTGACCTTCAGGGGCTCGGAGCATGGGTGGAGCGCCATCAAGAGCTGTGACAGGGCAGGGCCGCAGGCTGGACCGTAGCTCGCGATGGCCGAAGAATGGGTCGGTCAAACTCCATTCACCGTCACGGATATGGTCACCCCGATCAACCAGGCCGAAGTGCTGATTGCCCTCGTCGTGGCGGCCCATGCCGGCGTGCTGGCCGTGCGTCTCTGCTTCAGCCTCTACAAAGCCTGAAACTGCAGGGGCTGCGCCCTTGGCAAGGGGCGGACAGGCTGCTACAAGCGAAGGGCTCGCAGCCTTTCCTCAGGTGCGCCAGACCCAGCCCCAGCCCTCCCGGCGCCAGTCTTCCGCTGCAAGCCGCTCCACCGGCCGCTCGCGCCGTTCCCCGGCTCTGAATGCGGCACCGGACGGCCCCCTCGCGCCGGTCCCCTGGCGTCCAGCCGCCAGCGCCGTTCCCTCTGGGCCGTCGCCCCTGTCCGCCGCCGAAGCCGGGGGGTGTGGCAGGGAAAGCCAGCTGCTCTCCCTGTCCGCCGAGCGGCAGGAGCTGGTCTGCAGCCTGATCGGGCTGGCGGTGAAGCTGGGGCTCATCGGCCTCACTGGCGTCAGCCTGTTCCAACTCGCCGGCGCCTACCAGCAGCGCATGGAGAGCCAAGGGGAGATCTCGGCCGTTCTGGAGATCGAGAACGCCAAGCTGGTCAAGGCCAGGGAACGTTTCGATGCCCTGTTCATGGTGGAAGGCGAACAGCGCCTGATCAGGGAGCAGAGCCAGTGGATCGCCCCGAACCGCCTGCGGGTGATCTGGCAGTCGAAGCGTCCGTTTCCAACTGTTGACTCCCCCGCCTCCGGTTCCGGAAACCAGGGCGCCCGTCCGTAGGTTGGGGCCCCCTTCGCCCCCGGACCATCCCCGCCATGGTGACCCCCTCCGGTGACCCCGCCCTCTCTCCCACCCGCAGCGGCGTTCCCGGAACGGCCCTGATCACCGGCGCCTCCTCCGGTGTCGGTCTGTTCGCCGCCAAGGCCCTGGTGGATCGCGGCTGGCACGTGGTGATGGCCTGCAGGGACACCGACAAGGCCCGCCGGGCCCAGGCCGCCCTGGCCATTGCCGATGACGCTGTGACCCACCTGAAGGTGGATCTGGCGGACCTCGACGGGGTGCGCACCCTCGTCGACGCCTTCCACGCCACCGGTCGCCCCCTTGATGCCCTGATCTGCAACGCGGCGGTCTACCTGCCGCGACTGAAGCATCCGGAACGCTCTCCCCAGGGCTACGAGATCTCGATGGCCACCAATCACTTCGGCCATTTTCTGCTGATCCACCTGCTGCTCGACGACCTCAAGCTCTCCAGCCACCCCTCACGTCGGCTCGTGATCCTCGGCACCGTCACCGCCAACTCCAAGGAGCTGGGGGGCAAGATCCCCATCCCCGCCCCTGCCGATCTGGGCGATCTCTCCGGCTTCGCCGCCGGATTCAAGGCCCCCATCACCATGGCCAACGGCAAGAGCTTCAAGCCCGGCAAGGCCTACAAGGACAGCAAGCTCTGCAACATGATCACCACCCAGGAACTGCACCGGCGCCTGCATGGCAGCACCGGCATCGTGTTCACCTCCCTGTACCCGGGCTGCGTGGCCGACACCCCCCTGTTCCGCCACACCCCGCGGGCCTTCCAGACCATCTTCCCCTGGTTCCAGAAGAACATCACCGGCGGCTACGTGAGCCAGGCGCTGGCGGGGGAGCGGGTGGCGCAGGTGGCGGCGGATCCGGACTTCGCCAGCTCCGGCGTGCACTGGAGCTGGGGGAACCGCCAGACAAAGGGGGGCAAACAGTTCAGCCAGGAGCTCTCGGAAAAGGCGAGCAATCCAGTCACCGCCCAGCGGATGTGGGAGCTTTCGCTGCAGCTCGTGGGACTCGCCTGAGGCGATCGTCGAGCCGGAGACATTG
This sequence comes from Cyanobacteriota bacterium, assembly GCA_038324725.1. Lineage (GTDB taxonomy): Bacteria > Cyanobacteriota > Cyanobacteriia > PCC-6307 > Cyanobiaceae > Cyanobium. The sequence continues at coordinate 6,569 of JBBQIH010000140.1, forward strand.
CGTCGGAATCTGCCGATTCAGACGCAGGGCAGGCTGAAGCCGCTAAATGTCATCCAGTACCACCTCTGGAGTCGATGGCCCGCACGCTGCGCTGGGGAGTGGGACTGTTGCTGGTCGTCAGCCTGTCGATCGGTGCGTTCCTGCTGCTGCCGTTCCGCTCCTGGTTGCCCGGCGGAACGGTGGGGGAGGTGCCGCTGAGCCAGGTGGTGAACGGCACGGCGTTCAACCGTCTGTTTCCCGAGCCGGAAGCCGGCGACCAGCTGGTGTTCACCCAGGAGAAGCGTGGCTTCAGTGAGGCCCGACTCAAGCATGGCGGCCAGGTGATGGCCCTGCTCGCCATCTCCGATGTCACCACCGCACCGGAGGCGCGCCGCAAGTTCGAGACCAGCCAGAGCCGGCTCCAGGGCTGGCCGCTGGTGGAACAGGGTCCCCAGGCCACCGCCGTGCTGGTGGCCGACCGCTTCCAGATCAAGGTGATCGGCCAGGGCGATGGGCTGGAGGCCGAACAGCGTCAGGAACTGATCGGCCGGTTCAACCTCAGGGGCCTGGCGGCTCTGAAGTCGGCCAGCGCCCCCCGGGCCGCCCTGCCCAGCGGCCGACAGCCCGCCAGCAGTGGACCTGCAGGACGTCTGCCCGCCATGGAGCCCGCCTCATGAGCTCCGTTCTCGAGCGCCTTGATCGCCTGCCCCGCCGCAACCTGACG
>JBBQIH010000141.1:0-7228 GCA_038324725.1 Cyanobacteriota bacterium
CACCGTGGGCAAATCCAGCCGGCTCACCCGGCTCAGCCGCCGCGCGCGGGCCAGCGTCACCGCGCTCCCCGGCACCACCCGGGCCCTGCTCGAAAGCGACCTGGTGCTCGATGGGGTGCCGCTCACCCTGCTCGACACCGCCGGCATCCGCCCAACCCACGACCGGGTGGAGCAGCTCGGCATCGCCCGCAGCCGCGAGGCTCTGGCCGGGGCCGATGCGGTGCTGCTGCTGTTTGATCTGGTGGCCGGTTGGACTGCTGCCGACCAAGCGCTGAGGGACCTGGTGCCCGAGGGGGTGCCCCTGCTGCTGGTGGGCAACAAGCACGATGCCCTTCCGGACGGTGCCGCCGTGTCCGATGCCATGCCACCCCAGCCGGAAGCCGACGTTGTGGCCATCAGCGCCCTCACCGGCGCGGGCCGCGACGGCCTGGTGGCGGCCCTGCTGGGCCGGTGCGGCGCCAGCGAGCTCCAGGGGTTGCAGGTGGCCCTCAATGGCCGCCAGCGGGAGCTGGCGGTGGCCGCGGCCACCAGCCTGGGGCGCTCCCAGGAGGCGGCCGACCAGGGCCTGCCCTGGGATTTCTGGACCATCGATCTGCGCGGCGCCATCGCGGGCCTCGGGGCGATCACCGGCGAGGAGGTGAGCGAGGCGGTGCTGGACCGGATCTTTTCCCGCTTCTGCATCGGCAAATAACTGGCGCCGCCGCCATCACGAAACGCTCACCCCGGTTGACCACGCAACCTGTTGCGTCAATGCTTTGGCAAACGGATAGCACCGGGCGGATGGAAACGATCGACTGGCTCTGGATCCTGCATCCCGCCCTGGCGGTTGTGCTGATCTATCCCCTGATCGGCATGGTGGCGCGGCTCGGCATTCAGGCCCGGCAGCGCCGTGTCGACAGGGCCAAGTTGCCCCCCACCACCGGCCGGGACCACGCCGACCTGGGCCAGTGGCTGTCGGCGGGGGTGGTGCTGCTGGTGCTTGTGGCGCTCACGGTGGTGATCGTCACCAAGCAGCCAGCCGAGGGCTTCACTGGGGGTGGTGGCCGCGCCTTGCAGCTGCTGCTGGTGCTGGTCGGCACCGTGGTGTCCCTGCTGGCCCTCTGGCAGGTGAAGGCCAAGGGCTACAGGCTCGTCTTTGCCCTGCTCACCTGGGCCGGCGTGCTTGGGCTCGGCGCCCAGCCGGAGGTGTGGCGGCTCAGCGACAACCCGCTGAGCCCCGCGTTCTGGCAATCCCACTACTGGGCCGGGGTGTCCGTGGTGGGGTTGATGATCTTCTCGCTGGCCGCCCGCCCGGAGATCCTCAAGGACCTGCGCTGGCGCCGGCTGCACCTCACCGCGTCGGCCCTGGCAGCGGTGCTGTTCCTGGCTCAGGGGATCACCGGCAGCCGCGACCTGCTGGAGATTCCCCTGTCCTGGCAGAAGCCCACCATCTATGCCTGTGATCCGGTGAAGCGGGTCTGCCCGCCCTTTGCCCCGCCTGAGCTGCCGGCACCCCCGGTCGGTCCCGCCGGCAGCTGAGTGTCTCCTGCTGTGGCCGCTGTGCCGGTGCTGTGCTTCACCCCTGCCCTGGAGGCCCAGCTGCGCGGCTGGCTGCAGGAGGACATCGGCCGCGGCGATCTCACCGCCCCTGCCCTGATCGGCCGTCATGGACGGGCCCACTGGGTCACGCGGGCCGATGGGGTGTTCTGCGGCGGGGTTCTGGTGGGGCCGCTGCTGGCGTTGCTGGATCCTCAGGCCTCGGTGCGGCTGCTGGTGGCCGATGGGGAGCCGGTGGTCGCCGGCCAGCGGCTGCTGGAGCTGGAGGGGCAGGCGGCCGCCCTGGTGGCGGCGGAGCGCACCGCCCTCAACCTGGCCATGCGTCTGTCGGGCATCGCCACCGCCACCGCCGCCCTGGTGGCAGCCCTGGCCGGCACCGGTGTGCTCCTGGCCGACACCCGCAAGACCACCCCGGGCCTGCGGGTGCTGGAGAAGTACGCCGTGCGCTGCGGTGGCGGCTGCAACCACCGCCTCGGCCTCGACGATGCCGCCATGCTCAAGGAGAACCACCTGGCCTGGTCGGGCGGGGTCGCGGCCGCCGTCGCGGCGGTGCGGGCTTCGGCCCCCTGGCCGGCGCGGCTGATCGTGGAGGCTGAAACCCCTGCCGAAGCTGAAGCCGCGGTGCGCGCCGGAGCCGATGCGGTGCTGCTCGACGATTTCACCCCCGCGGCCCTGGCGTCCCTGGTGCCCCGGCTGCGGGCCCTGGCGCCGGCGGTGCTGCTGGAGGCCTCCGGGGTGCGGCCCGAGCAACTGGCGGCCTACGCCGCCACCGGCATTGATCTGATCTCCACCAGTGCCCCGATGACGCGCAGCCCCTGGCTGGATCTGAGCATGCGCTTCGCCCCCCTGCTGGCCTGAACCGGGGCCAAGGTGAAGAATCGCCTGACTCCCCCGGCACCGATGGCTCCGCCCCCGATCGGTTGCCAGAGTGAACGCCGATGACCCCCGAGCCGACCCGCGTGCCGCAGCGACCCGTGCCGTCCCCAGTGCTTCCGCAGCCAGCGCCTCCACAACAGGCCGTCCCGATCGGTGTCGCCGCGCGGGCCCGGCGCTGCGCCGGGGTGGGACCCTCCCTGCTGCTGGCGCTGGTGGCGGCCCTGGGCAGCCCCCTGGCGGCCAGGGCCGAATCGGTGCTCGAGCAGGCGGCGCGCACCGGCGAGATCACCATGGCCGGCCCCACCGACGTGGTGCCCATGGCCTACCTCGATGCCAGCAAGACACTGGTGGGCTACAGCCTCGATGTGGCCCGGTTGATCGAGGCGGAGGTCTCCACCTATCTCAACCGGCCGGTGAAGATCGTCTACTCCGCCAACGCGGATCCGCTGGCGGTGTTCCGTGACGTGAGCCGCGGGGATGTGGACCTGGCCTGTGGTGTTCAGTTCACCTGGGAGAGGGAGATGTACGTCGACTTCTCCATGCCCTTCGCTCTCTCGGGGATTCGCGTTCTCACCCGGCAGGGGGGGCTCGAAGGCTCGGCGGACTCGATGGCGGGCAAACGGATCGGCGTGGTGAAGGACTCCCTGGGCAGCGCCACCATCGCGGCCTTGCAGCCGACGGCGGTGCGGGTCCCTTTCGCCGGAATCGAGCCGGCGGTTCGGGCGCTGATGGCCGGCCAGGTGGATGGTGTGGGGGGCGATTCCCTGTTGCTCGCCGGTGCCCTGCAGAGCCTCGGCGGCAAGGGTTACGGCCTGGTCCCCGCCGAAGCCTTCTCCCGCTTTGCGGTGGGTTGCATTCTTCCGGAAGACAACTCCACCTTCCGCAACCTGGTCAATCTGGCCATCGCCCGGCTGGTGCAGGGCTACCTCGACGATGAGCCGGCGGCCATGGCCAGCGTCAACCGCTGGTTGGGTCCGAAGGGAATCCTGGCGTTGCCCCCCGACGTGATCAAGGCCTATTTCCAGTCCGTTCTGCTCAACTACGAACGGGTCAGGCCCCTGCCGGCAACGACCCCATCGGCTGTTGCCCCCACCTCACCTGCCCGTTAAGGAGATCCACCCCATGTCCATCACCTCCCGCGCGGCCCTGCTCGGCTTCTCCCTGGCCTTGGCGGCCTTGACCGCCCCCGCTGCTGGCCAGGCGGCCCTGCTGCCCTCTTCGGCCACCGGAGCCTCGATCGAACAACGGCTGCTGCGCATCGGCGCAGCGATGCGGGTCCAGCGTGGAGCGAGCGGGGACACCAACGTGGCCGCCGGCGATCAGCGGCTGGCCTACGGCTTTGCCAACGCCGGCCGGGGCGGGTGGGGAAATGTGGCCGGCGGCGGTTTTGTCAATGGCCACCCCTATTACGGCGGCGGCGGTGGCTTCCGCAACGGGGGCGGCGGTTTCGTCAATGCCAGGGGCGGGGGCGGCTTCGTGAATGGGGGGGGCATTCGCGGTGGGGCCTTCCGGAACTGGTAGGTCCCACCAAACCGGGGGTGTTTCAAGCCGGAGCACTGCCGTGGGCAAGCCCGGAAACCGCCCTTAAGGTGCTGCACGTGCACGGCTCTGCCCATGGATTCTCCTGCTGCGGTGGTTCCCGCCGGTTCGATCCGATCCCACCCCAGCAGGGCCCTGGCCCTTGGAGCCCTGGCCTGCCTCTGGCCGCTGGCGGCCCTGTTGCCGGCCCGGGCCGGCGACGCCGTGCTGGAGCAGGCGGCCAAGTCCGGCGAAGTGCTGATGGTGGGTCCCGCCGACAGCCCGCCCCTGGTCACGATCGGGACGAAGGGGGAACCGGAGGGTTACGCCATCGAACTGGCCCGTCGCATCGACCGCCAGCTCAAGGCGGAACTGGGCAACAACGTCCGGATCCGCTTCGCCCCCGTGGACAACACCGCTGTCACGGTGGGGGCTGTCTCCAGCGGCAAGGCCGGCCTGGCCTGTGGCGTGCCGTTCAGCTGGGAGAACGAGAATCTGGTCGACTTTTCCCTCCCGATCGGTCTCTCCGGTCTGAGGCTGCTCACCCGCAGCGGCAGCCTTGATGGCTCCCCGGCCTCCCTCGCCGGTCAACCAATCGCTGTGGTGGAGGGGTCGCTCGCTGCTGGGCTGCTCGGCACCCTCCAGCCCAACGCCAAGGCGGTCGCCGTCCCCACCCTGGCCCAGGCCGTCACGGCTCTGGAGCAGAAGCGGGTGACGGGGGTGCTGGGCGATTCCAACGTGCTGGCCGGTTTGCAGCACCAACGCCGGCTTGCCGGCGTCGCCCTGGTGCCTGAGCAGCCCTACGTGAGCTACGGCGTCGGCTGCATCGTGCCGGAGAACAATTCCAGGCTGCTGAACGTGGTCAACCTGGCCATCGCCGGCCTGCTCCAGGGCTACCTGGAGGGCCGCCCTGAGGCCGTGGCCAGCATCGCCCCCTGGGTCGGCCCCACGGGTGTTCTGGTGGTTCCCACCGAGCGCGTCCGCGCCCTGTTCGAATCCGTGCTGCTGACCCGTGAAGGTTTCCATCTGGGGGCCCCTGCGCTGGCGACGCCCCGATGACCGCTCCGCCCTCCGCCCTGCAACGGCCTGACCGCTCCGTCCCGCTCCCCCTTCCCTCCCTGGCAGCCCTCCGATGACGCACCACCCGCGTTCCGGTCTGTTTGGATTCCTGCTCCTGCTGGCGGCCCTGGCCCCGGCCGGCGCCGGCGCCAAGGCCGTGACCGATGGGCTTGGCCAGCCGCCGTCCGCCCCCGCCCAGGCGTCGTCCCCGCTGGAGGCCGAGCCAGGTTCGATCGACGCCCGCCTGCGGCGCATCTCCCAGGCCATGGGGCAGGAGTCGCCCGGACCGCAGACAGCGGAGGGTCGGGCCAAAGCCCCCGATGGCCGCCTTGCCTACATCTTCGTGAACGGGGGCGGGCCCCGCTTTGGCTGGGGCAATGGCGGCTTCCGCAACGGCGGCTTCGGCAACGGGGGCTTCCGTAACGGCGGCTGGGGCAACGGCGGCTTCCGCAATGGCGGCTTCGGCAACGGTGGCTTCCGCAACGGCGGCTTCCGCAACTTCTGGTGACCCCGTCCGGCACCCCGCCGCCGGGCAACCCGGAGGGCTTCGGGCCGTTGCAGCTGCTGGTGGTCCAGCCCACCCCCTACTGCAACCTCGACTGCGACTACTGCTACCTGCCCAACCGCGACGATCGGCACCGATTGCCCATCGAGTTGCTGGAGGCGGCCTTGGAGCGGGTGCTGGAGAGCCCCTATGTCGGGGGTGATTTCACCCTGCTGTGGCACGCCGGTGAACCGCTCACCGTGCCGATCGCCTTCTACGACGAGGCCAGCGCCTGCGTGCGGCGGGCCCAGGAGCGCTGGCAGGGGGAGCCCCTGACGATCCACCAGTCGGTGCAGACCAACGCCACGCTGATCAACGAGGCCTGGTGCGATTGCTTCGAGCGCAACGCCATCTCCGTGGGCGTGAGCATGGATGGGCCGGCCTTCCTCCACGACGTCCACCGCCGCACCCGCACCGGCCTCGGGACCCATGCCGCCACCGTCCGCGGCATCGAGCACCTTCGCCGCCGTGGCCTTCCCTTCCAGGTGATCGCCGTCATCACCGAGGAGTCCCTCGGCCACGCCGATGACCTCTATGCCTTCTTCGTCGAGAACGGCATCACCGAGGTGGCCTTCAACATGGAGGAAACGGAGGGGGAGAACCGGGTCTCCACCCTCAGCCGTCCCCATGCCGAGGCGGCCTATCGCCAGTTTCTGCGGCGGTTCTGGGATCTCTGGCAGGAGCAGCCTGAGCGGATGCGGGTGCGGGAGTTCGAGGGCATCTGCAGCCTGGCCCAGGCCGATGCACGGCTGGACTGCACCGACATGAACAACCCCTTCGCGATCGTCAATGTGGATGCCCGCGGGGCGATTTCCACCTTCGATCCCGAGTTGCTATCCGTTCAGACCGACACCTACGGCGACTTCGTGCTGGGTCATGTGCAGAGCGACAGCCTGGTCTCGATTGCCGGCACTCCAAAATTTCAGCGCATCCTGGCGGACATGCGCGCCGGCACCGACCGCTGTCGCGCCGAGTGTGCCTACTTCGGTCTGTGTGGGGGAGGCGCCGGCAGCAACAAGTACTGGGAGCACGGCACCTTCGCCTGCACCGAAACCCAGGCCTGCCGCTACCGGATCAAGCTCACGGCCGATGTGGTGCTCGCCGGCCTGGAGCAGGCGCTGGGGCTGGCGTCTTGATGCTTTGTCAAAGCAGGGGCTGGGTGGCGACCAGCCAGGGGCTGGTGGCTGAGGTGTCGGGGCCGGCGAAGGGGAACGGCGACGCCAGAGGATTGACGCCGGTGGGGTTGGTCGCACCAACGGTGGCGAGCTCAGCGAGGGCCAGGACCGGCTCGGTGCTGAAGGTCGGATCTGAGGGCAGGCCAGCCTCCAGGATCGCCCGGTCGTAGGCGAAGTCGTCGCCTGCGGCCGGGGCGAGGCTGGTGCCGCCGCCGATGATCGGGTCGTCGGTCACGCTCTTGGCGGCTGTCGTGGTGCGGCCCACGAACACCAGGCGATCCACATAAAGGGTGTCGAACGACGTGTCCTTGGTACCCGGCTTGCTGTCGATGGCCCTGACCAGCACACTGCCGCTGACGGGGCTGGGCAGGTTGTAGGTGAAGGTGTTTTCGACGCTGTTGGTGACAGTGAAGGCCGTTGTCCAATTGCGGCCCGTGTCGGTGGAGAACTGGATCAGGAATTTGTCATCGGAAGTGGCGTTGCGGTACCCCTCGAAAACCAGCTGGTTGGCACCGCTGAG
>JBBQIH010000142.1:0-7191 GCA_038324725.1 Cyanobacteriota bacterium
TCGACCAGCTGCGCCAGCCCCTGGAGGAAGGGGAGCTGTGGATCAGCCGGGCCCAGCAGCGCTGCCGCTTCCCCTGCCGGGTGCTCCTGGTGGCCGCCACCAACCCCTGCCCCTGCGGCTGGTACGGCGATCCCAGCCAGAGCTGCCGTTGCGGCGAAGCCCAGCGGCGCCGCCACTGGGGACGGCTCTCAGGGCCGCTGCTGGACCGGATCGACCTGCAGGTGGTGATGCGACGCCCCGAGGCCCACGACCTGGCCGGGGCCTACCGGGAGGGAGCGCAGCAGCGGGCCCCTGGGGGCGAAGCCAGCGCGGCGGTGGCCCAACGGGTGGCCGCGGCCCGGAGGCGGATGGGCCAGCGCAATCCGGAAGGGGCGGCCAACGGCCAACTGGATGGTCCTGCCCTGGCCGCCATCGTGAACCCGGAGCCCGACGCCATGGTGCTCTGGGAGCGGGCGATCAGCCAGAGGCGCCTGTCCGCCAGGGGGGCGGAGCGGGTGCTGCGGGTGGCCCGCACGATCGCCGATCTGGCCTGCGAGGCCAGGGTGTCGGGCGCTGCGATCGCCGAGGCGCTCAGCTACCGCTCCTTTGACCAGGAGGCGTAAGGCCAAGCTGCCGTCAGCGGCGCCGGCGGCGGGAGGGAGTGTCGCTGTAGGGCTGCACACCCATCGCCGGCGGCCGGTGCTGGGCTTCCTCGCCGGGGTTGCCCCAGGAGTGATTGATGGTGTCGGTCAACCAATGGCTGAGCCGTTCAAGAACGGAAGCAGACGTTGCCTGGCCTGCCGTTGAGGCATGCGGATGAACCATGGATCCTGAAGCGATGGCCCCTTCAGCCTGATCACGGCCAAGAGGCAAGGCAACAGGTAGAAGCACCTGAAGCGGCGCAGGCGCCGGGCGTGGCTCAGCGACGACGGCGGCGCTGCTGGGCCTTGCGCTTGTACTTCTCGGTGGGGGTTTCGTGGTGGCGCAGCCGCTTCAGATCGGCAAAGATGCCCGCCTTGGACACCTGGCGCTTGAAGCGGCGCAGGGCCGATTCGATGCCTTCGTTTTCGCCGACGGTGACCTGGGTCATGAAGTACTGCTGTGACGTGCGCAGCGTTGCACCCTAGCAAGTGGGGCTTCGGCCCACCGCCTCAGAGCTTGGTGGCGGGGGGAACGGCCGGTGGGGCCAGGGGCTGCTGGGCCGCTGAGGGGGCAACCTCCTTGGCAGGCTCCGCGGCGGTGGGCTTGGCGGGCTCCAGCGTGGTGGGCTGGGGCTGGGCAGCGGTCGCCGCCGTCCCCGGCCAGCTGTCGGCATAGACGTAGAGGTGGCCGAGGTTGCGGCCGCCGAACTGACGCCGCATCAGCCGCCAACTCGGCTCCAGCTGAAACTTCAGGAAGCCGGGGGCACTGCCCCGGGTGCGGGCCACCACCATCTCCGGGCCGGCTCCGGCCTTGGTGGGGAAGGCCAGCAGCAGCATGTCGCCGCCGCTTCGGGTCACCATCAACCGGTAGGAGGTGGCCAGATCCTGGCCACCCACCCGGACCGAATAGCCGTTGGCGTCGATGTAGCGGTTGCAGATGCCGGTGAAATCGAAGGTGGCCAGCAGGGGGTTCACCGGAGCCGGCGTTCCCTCACCCACCTCGAAGCAGGGCCGGACGGGCTTGAGCTGCTCATAGATGTTGAGCTGGGACCTTTCCCCGCTCGTGCCGATGGGGGCGGCCACCAGCAGGAAGTTCTGCTGGTCCACCTCGGCGGCGGCGAACAGGGCCGAGGCGCGGACCGGGGCAGGCGAGGCGATGGTCAGGCTGGTCGCCAGCAGCGTCAGGGCCGCCAGGCCTGCGCGGGGGAGCAGGGAAAGGGTCACGGCAGTCATCGAAGCGGCCTGAATCGTATGAACGGCAACCGCAAGAAACCAGCCCATGTGCCCAATCAGCCGGCCGGTTGTCGGGCCGGCCGAGGGGTAAGCACCAGCTCAGGCGGGCTTGTTGATGCGGATCGCTACCAGCAGCGCCAGCACCGTGCCCGGCAGGCTGCCGGCCAGGATCCAACGGGTGACCTGGACACCGAGATCGGGGTCGCCGTAGGAGAGCTCGAAGATTGATCCGGTGGCAGCGATGCCAAGCAGGCAGGCCAGGCCCAGGAAGACGCCGGCCAGGGGTTTCATCGGCATGGGGATCAGCGGATCGACTGGACGTCGGAGCGGTGGAAGCCCTGCTGCTGCAGGCCGTCGTTGAGACTGAGCTCGTCGGTGACCCGATCGACGAACAGCACACCATGGAGATGGTCCATCTCGTGCTGAATGCAGCGGGCCAGCAGGCCATCGGCCTTGAGGCGGCGGGGGCGGCCCGTCTCGTCGCGGTAGGTCACCTCCACCACCGACGGACGCACCACATCGAGATAGACCCCGGGGATGCTGAGACAGCCTTCCTCGTAGGTGTTGAAGGAGGCGCCGGCGGCGGTGATCTCGGGGTTGATCAGCACCAGCGGCGGGGTGGCGGCCTCTTCCAGATCCAGATCGATCACCAGCAACTGACGATGCACCCCCACCTGGGGGGCCGCCAGGCCGATCCCCTTGGCAGTGTACATGCTGCGCAGCATGTCGCGGGCCAGGTCGCGGATGGAGGCATCCACCTTGCTGATGCGCCGGGCCGAGGCCCGCAGCTCCTTCGACCCCAGCTTGTGGATCTCGAGGGGGGGCCGTTCCACCGGCTCCTTCGGCACCAACACGGAATGACCACCCTGCTCGGCGGAGCGTGCCATCTGGGCGAAGCTGCGGGCCAAGACGTCACCTGAAACGATGGTTCGATTCTAGAAGCAGCCTGCGGAGGGCTCGGGTGGGGGCGCCGTCATGGAAGGAAGCGGCGCCCCTGCCCGCCGCAGTGGCGGTGGGCAGGGCCACCAGCGTCGCCGAACCGCGGCTGGACGGGGAGCGCCTGTTCTGGCTGGAGCAGCGCCCCAGCGAGCGGGGACGCACCACCCTGATGGCACGGCGCCCCGGTGAAGCGGCCGTGGAGCTCACAGCGGGGCCCTGGAACCTGCGCACCCGCGTGCACGCCTACGGCGGCGGGGTCTATGCGGTGGCGGGCGACCAGCTGGTTTTCGTCGACGACGGCGACCGCTGCCTCTGGCAGCTCAGCCTGACCGGCGGGGCACCCCGGCGGCTCACCGCCCCGCCCGACCCGGAGCGGCCACGGGCCTTCGCCGATGGCCTGATCGACCGGCAGCGCCAGCGCTGGATCGGCGTCATGGAGCAGGACGGCCTCGACCGGCTGGTGGCGGTGCCCCTGCCGGGGGGCGAACCGGAGCTGCTGCACCAACCGGCGGACTTCTGCGGCTACGCCGTGCTGGCCCCAGGCGGCGGCCACCTGGCCTGGGTGGCCTGGCAGCAGCCCTTCATGCCCTGGGAGCGCAGCCAGCTCTGGCTCGCCGCCATCGATGCGGCGGGGCAGCTGCAGCAGGCCCGGCCCATCGCCGGCTCGGGGCCGGCGGATCCCCAGGGGATCGCGGTGTTCCAGCCGCTCTGGCTCGATGACGGGTCCCTGGTGGTGGCCAACGACCGCAGCGGCTGGTGGAACCTGGAACGGCTGGTGGACGTGGCCGCTCTGGGGACGGACACCCCGCCCCTCTGGCGGCCGCTGTGCCCCATGGAAGCGGAGTTCGGCAGCCCCCAATGGGTCTACGGCCTGCGCACCCTGGCCTGGGACGGCCGGTGGCTGCTGGCGGCGGTCTGCCGCCAGGGGCGCTGGCAGCTGGGCCGGCTCAATCCCCAAGGGGGCAGCTGGGAGCCGATCCCCCTGCCTTTCGATGAGCTGGCCGCCCTGACGGCGGAAGCGGGCCGGCTGGTGGCGGTGGCCGGGGCGCCGGGGATCGGCCAGGGGCTGCTGGAGCTGGACACAGCCAGCGGCAGCTGGCAGCACACCCCGGCCGCGCCACTGCCCCTGACGCCCGAGGCGATCAGCCGGCCGGAACCGCTCTGGTTCGACGGTCACGGTGGAGCACCCACCCATGCCTGGTACTACCCACCCCGGAGCGGCAGCCGCGCCGAGGCCCCCCTGCTGGTGAAGGGCCACAGCGGCCCCACCGCCATGGCCGGCACGGGACTGAACCTGGCCATCCAGTTCTGGACCAGCCGCGGCTGGGGCGTGGTGGACGTGAACTACGGCGGCTCCACCGGCTTCGGGCGCGCCTACCGGCAGCGGCTCGACGGCCAGTGGGGCGTGGTGGATGTGGCCGACTGCGCCGCCGCCGCCCGGGCCCTGGTGGCGGCGGGCAAGGCCGACCCGGCCCGGGTGGCCTTTGAGGGCGGCAGCGCCGGCGGTTTCACCGTGCTGGCGGCCCTGTGCTTCACCGACGTGTTCCAAGCCGGCGCCTGCCGCTACCCCGTGGCCGATCCCGAGGCCCTGCTCGGAGTGGACCACCGCTTTGAGGCCCGCTACACCGAAACCCTGATCGGCCCCTGGCCCGAGGCGCGGGCCCTCTACGAAGCCCGTTCACCGCTGCGGCACGCGGGGCGGATCACGGTGCCCGTGATCTTCTTCCATGGGCTGGACGACCAGGTGGTGCCGGCACGTCAGAGTGAGCAGATGGTGGAAGCCCTGCGCCGAGGCGGTCTGGAGACCGAACTGCACCTGTTCGCCGGCGAGGGCCACGGCTTCCGCGACAGCGGCGTGCGCACCACGGTGCTGGAAGCCACCGAAGCCTTCTTCCGCCGTCAGTTCCGCCTGTGATCGCCGCGCTGGTGCCGGGGGTGGTGGAAGGCGTCGAATGGCTGGCCCTGGCCCTGGCCGCCCTGACCGTGCTGTTGCTGATCGGCAGCAGCGTCGGCGGCCTGCTGGGCATGAAGCGCTGGGGACTGCCGGAGGCCCTGCTGGCCGGTGGTCTGGGGCTGGTGGTGGCCCCGGCCGGGCTGGTGCCCCTGCTGCCGCAACGGGTGATCGACCTCTGGGACCAGCTGCCCCTGCCCCTGCTGACCCTGGTGTTCGCCACCCTGCTGCTGGGAAAACCGCTACCGAAGCTGGGGGGCCTGTGGCGCCCCCTCTCGGCCCAGGTGCTGCTGGCGCTCACCCTGGCCTTCGGCCAGTTCCTGGTGGGGGGACTGGCCGTGCTGCTGGTGCTGCAGCCCTGGCTGGGCGTGAGTCCGGTGATGGCCTGCCTGATCGAGGTGGCCTTCGAGGGCGGCCACGGCTCAGCCGCGGCCATGGGGCCCACCTACGAGCGGCTGGGGCTGGAGGGGGCCCAGGCCCTGGGGCTGGCGATGGCCACCGTGGGGCTGCTCGTATCAACGGTGGTGGGCGGTCTGCTGGTGGTGCTGGCCAGGGCCCGCCGCTGGCTGATGGCCCCCGAGGCCCTGCTGATCGAGGAGGCGGTGGCGATCCTGGAGGAGCAGACCCCGCCCCTGCAGGAGGTACCGCTGGATCTGCCCCTGGAGGTAGGCACCGTGGAGGTGCCGGCCCTGTGGCGGCAGATCGCCGATTGGGCCGTGAACCTGGCCCTGGCCGGGGTGGCGGTGCTGTTCGGCTGCGGGGCGCTGGCGGCGCTGCGCTTCGTTGCCGACGCCAGCGGTGGGTTGTTCGCCCTGGTGATCGACGCCCTCCCCGTCTTCCCCCTGGCCCTGGTGGGCTCCCTGCTGGTGCGGCTGATCCTGGAGAAGAGCGGCCAGACCCAGTGGGTCTCGACCGCCATTCAGGGCCAGGCCGGCACCGTCTCGGCGGATCTGTTGATCACCGCCGCCACCGCCTGCCTGGACCTGAGCCTGCTGGCCCACGACTGGATCCCCCTGACGGTGCTGGCCCTGGCGGGCCTGCTGTGGAACCTGGGGGTGATCCTGCTGCTGGCCCCGCGGATCCTGCCGCCCGACTGGTTCGAGCGGGCGATCATCGAATTCGGCCAGGCCACGGGGGTGGCGGCCAGCGGTCTGCTGCTGCTGCGCATGGCCGACCCGGGCGACCGCAGCCAGGCGGTGACGGCCTTCTCGATCAAGCAGCTGCTGCTCCAGCCCCTGCTGGCCGGGGGCGTGATCACCGTGGTGGCCCCCCTGGTGGTGGATGGTTGGGGGCTGCCGGCCTGGACCGGCCTCTGCCTGGCCCTGGTGGTGCTCTGGAGCGGCCTGGGGCTGTGGCTGGCGGCGCGCGCCCGGGCCGCTTAGCGCAAAGTTGCGCCTGGAGGGGCGCTTACCGCACCATCGCCGCCACGTTGCCGCCATCCACGGTGAGCACGGCGCCGGTGGTGCGCTGCATCAGGGCCAGGGCCACGAAGGCCTCGGCCACATCGCTGACGCGCACCTCGGCGCCCAGGAGGTTGCCGGCCATGTAGAGCTCCTCGCTGAGGCCGCGGGCGGCGGAGCGCTCCTTGATCATGGTGTCGTCGAGCAGGCCGGAGCGGATGCGGTCGGCGTTGATGGCATTGACCCGCACGCCCGCCTCGCCTTCCTCGAGGGCGTACTGACGCACCAGGGCCAGCAGGGCCGCCTTGCTGATGCCGTAGGCGCCGAAGTTGGGGCCGGGGTTGAGGGCCTGCTTGCTGACGTTGAACAGCAGCTGGCCGCCCAGACCCTGGGCATGAAACACCGCCAGCGCCGCCTGGGCCACCGCCTGATGGGAAAAGAAATTGAGCTCGAAACTGGCGCGCAGGTCGGCGTCGGCCAGGGTGGCCATCGGGCCACTCCAGGCGGCGCCGGCATTGCTCACCACGATGTCGAGGCCGCCGAAGTGGGCCGCCACCGCCGCGATGGCGGCCCGTACCGCCGCCGGATCGTTGACGTCGCAGGCCGTGGCCAGGGCGCGCTTGCCGCAGGCGGCCGCCACCGCTTCGGCCGCCTCCTGGTGGAGATCGAGCACCGCCACGTCGGCGCCGGCGGCGGCGAAGGCCCGGGCGGTGGCCGCCCCGATGGCTCCGGCGCCGCCGGTGATCAGCACCACCTGGCGGGCCAGGGGCTTCTCGGCCGCCTTGCCGAGCTTGGCCTGCTCCAGGCTCCAGTACTCCATGGCGAAGGTGTCGGCCTCGCCCACCGGCGCGAAGCGGCCGATGGCCTCGGCCGCCAGCAGGGTCTGGGCCCAGGCCTCGGCGATGTCGGCCACGGTGGCCGCCTCGGCGGCCGACTTGCCGATCCCCACCAGCCCCAGGCCGGGGATCGCCGCCACCCGCGGCAGGGGATCGAGCGCCTTTTTGACGCCCCCGGCGGCGGCGTTCTGGCGCTGGAAGTAGGCGCGGTA
>JBBQIH010000143.1:0-7189 GCA_038324725.1 Cyanobacteriota bacterium
GCTGCACCTCGACCTGGCCGATCTGGCCAGCGTGGCCGCCGTCGCCGGGACTGTTGCCGAACGCTTCGGGCGCCTCGATCTGCTGATCAACAACGCCGGGGTGATGGCGCCGCCCCGCCGCCTCACCCGCCAGGGCTTCGAGCTGCAGTTCGGTACCAACCACCTCGGCCACTTCGCCCTCACCCTTGCCCTGCTGCCGCTGTTGCGCGACCGGCCCGGTGCCCGGGTGGTCACGGTCACGTCCGGGGCCCAGTATTTCGGTCGCATCGCCTTCGACGACCTCCAGGGCGAGCGCCGCTACGACCGCTGGGGCGCCTACGGCCAGAGCAAGTTGGCCAATGTGATGTTCGCCCTGGAGCTGCAGCGGCGCCTCGCCGACCAGGGCAGCCCCGTGCTCTCCCTGGCGGCCCACCCTGGCTTTGCCCGCACCAACCTCCAGCCCGCCTCCATCGCCGCCACCGGCTCCCGCTTCGAGCCCCTGGCCTACCGGCTGATGGATCCCCTGTTCCAGAGCGCCGCCATGGGAGCCCTGCCCCAGCTGTTCGCCGCCACCGCCCCTGGGGCCAAGCCCGGTGGCCACTACGGCCCCGACCAGTGGGGCGGCCTGCGGGGCTGGCCCACCGAGGTGCGCATCGCCCCGGCCGCCCTTGACGCCGACCAGTGCCGGCGCCTCTGGGATGTCAGCCAGCAGCTCTGCGCCGAAGCGGCGCCACTGCCCGCCCTGGCCTGAGCCTTTCCCAGGGTCGACCCCCGTAGACTCATCGGCTGCCGACCACCCTTTATGCCCCGCGCCCGCGCCGGAACCTCCAGCAAGGCCGAGGCAGACACACCCGTGGTGAAGAAGGCCCTGCGCACCCTGAATGGTGGCAGCCTTGAGGACGTGATCCGGGTCAGGGGGGCCCGCCAGCACAACCTGCGCAATGTGGATCTCACCATCCCGCGCAACCGCATGGTCGTGTTCACCGGGGTGAGCGGCAGCGGCAAGAGCTCCCTTGCCTTCGACACGATCTTTGCCGAGGGTCAGCGGCGCTATGTGGAGAGCCTCTCCGCCTACGCCCGCCAGTTCCTTGGCCAGGTCGACAAGCCCGACGTCGACGCCATCGAGGGGCTGTCGCCGGCCATTTCGATCGACCAGAAATCCACCAGCCACAACCCCCGCTCGACGGTCGGCACGGTCACGGAAATCCAGGACTATCTGCGTCTGCTCTACGGCCGCGCCGGAGAACCCCACTGCCCCCAGTGCAGCCGCTCGATCCGGCCCCAGTCCATCGACGAGATGGTGGACCAGATCCTCACCCTGCCCGAAGGCACCCGCTACCAGTTGCTCGCCCCGGTGGTGCGAGGCAAGAAGGGCACCCACGTGAAGCTGCTGGCGGGCCTGGTGTCCGAGGGCTTCGCCCGGGTGCGGATCAACGGTGAGGTGCGCGAGCTGGCCGACAACATCGAGCTCGACAAGAACCATGCCCACCACATCGAGGTGGTGGTCGATCGGCTGGTGGCCCGCGAGGGCATCAACGAACGTCTCACCGACTCCCTGCGCACCGCCCTGAAGCGCGGCGAGGGCCTGGCCCTGGTGGAGGTGGTGCCCAAGGCCAACGAGCCCCTGCCCGAGGGTGTGGAGCGGGAACGGCTCTACTCCGAGAACTTTGCCTGCCCCGTACACGGGGCCGTGATGGAGGAGCTGTCCCCCCGCCTGTTCTCCTTCAACAGCCCCTACGGCGCCTGCCCCGACTGCCACGGCATCGGCCACCTGCGCAAGTTCACCGTGGAGCGCGTGGTGCCTGACCCCTCCCTGCCCGTGTACGCCGCCATCGCCCCCTGGAGCGACAAGGAGAACAGCTACTACTTCTCGCTGCTGTTCAGCGTCGGCGAGGCCTTTGGCTTCGAGCTCAAGACCCCCTGGAACCTGCTCACCGAAGAGCAGCGCCAGGTGCTGCTGCAGGGAAGCGAGGAGCCGATCGCCATCAAGGCCGACAGCCGCTACCGCAAAAGCGAGGGCTATGTGCGGCCCTTTGAGGGGATCCTGCCGATCCTTGAACGTCAGCTGCGCGATGCCAGTGGCGAATCGGTGCGCCAGAAGCTGGAGAAGTACCTGGAGCTGGTACCTTGCGAAAGCTGCCACGGCCTGCGGCTGCGGCCCGAAGCCCTGGCGGTGCGGGTGGGGCCCTATGCCATCCACGAGCTCACCTCGGTGAGCGTGGCTGTCACCCTGGAGCGCATCGAGGCCCTGATGGGCGTGGGGGCCAGTGAAGGGGCGGAGCCCCTGCTCAGCAGCCGCCAGATCCAGATCGGCGATCTGGTGCTGCGGGAGATCCGCATGCGCCTGCGCTTCCTGCTCGATGTGGGCCTCGACTACCTCAGCCTCGACCGGCCCGCCATGACCCTCTCGGGCGGGGAGGCCCAGCGGATCCGCCTGGCCACGCAGATCGGCGCCGGCCTCACCGGCGTGCTCTACGTGCTCGACGAGCCCAGCATCGGGCTGCACCAGCGCGACAACGACCGCCTGCTCGCCACCCTCACCAAGCTGCGGGACCTGGGCAACACCCTGATCGTGGTGGAGCACGACGAGGACACGATCCGCGCCGCCGACTACCTGGTGGACATCGGTCCCGGTGCCGGCGTCCATGGCGGCCACATCGTCGCCGAGGGTTCCCTCGACGACCTCCTCAATGCCGAGGACTCCCTCACCGGGGCCTACCTGAGCGGCCGACGCTCCATCCCCACCCCCGCCGAACGCCGCGATGCCGGCAGCCGCCGGCTCACTCTGACGAACTGCACCCGCAACAACCTCCAGGGCATTGATGTGGAGATCCCCCTTGGCCGGCTGGTGTGTGTCACCGGGGTGAGCGGCAGCGGCAAAAGCACCCTGGTGAACGAGCTGCTGCACCCAGCCCTCGAAAACCGCCTCGGCCTGAAGGTGCCTTTCCCCTCCGGCCTTGAGGAGCTGCGGGGCATCAAGGCGATCGACAAGGTGATCGTCATCGACCAGTCGCCGATCGGTCGGACTCCCCGCTCCAACCCCGCCACCTACACCGGCGCCTTCGATCCGATCCGCCAGGTGTTCGCCGCCACGGTGGAGGCCAAGGCCCGTGGCTACCAGGTGGGCCAGTTCAGCTTCAACGTCAAGGGGGGTCGCTGTGAGTCCTGCAGCGGCCAGGGGGTGAACGTGATCGAGATGAACTTCCTCCCCGATGTCTACGTCCAGTGCGACGTCTGCAAGGGGGCCCGCTACAACCGCGAAACCCTGCAGGTCACCTTCCGGGGCCACACCATCGCCGACGTGCTCGAGATGACCGTGGAGCAGGCCGCCGAGGTGTTCGCCGCCATCCCCCAGGCCGGCGACCGTCTCAGCACCCTGGTGGACGTGGGGCTGGGCTACATCAAGCTGGGCCAGCCCGCGCCCACCCTTTCCGGCGGTGAGGCCCAGCGGGTGAAGCTGGCCACCGAGCTCTCCCGCCGCGCCACCGGTAAGACCCTCTACCTGATCGATGAGCCCACCACGGGCCTCAGCTTCTATGACGTCCACAAGCTGATGGATGTGATGCAGCGGCTCGTGGACAAGGGCAACTCGATCCTGGTGATCGAGCACAACCTCGATGTGATCCGCTGCGCCGACTGGCTGATCGACCTGGGTCCGGAGGGCGGCGACAAGGGCGGCCACATCGTCGCCATCGGCACCCCGGAGTCGGTGGCCGAGAACGCTGCCAGCCACACCGGCCGCTACCTGCGGCACGTGCTGGAGCAGCATCCCCCCATTCCCCTCGCGGCCTGACCCATGGCTGAACTCACCCCCGCCCAGGCGGCCCTGCTGCGCATCGTCTGCACCGTCGCCTGGGCCGACGGCGAATGCTCCACCGCCGAGCGGGAGCTGCTCGCCGAGCTGGTCGCCCGCCATCTGCACGGCGACAGCCCCAACCTCGTCGATGAAGCGAAGCTGGAGGCCTTTCTGGCCGAGAGGCTGCCGGTGGCCGGCCTGGACGCTCTGGTGGCCCAGCTCGGCAGCTCCGATGCCCGCCAGCTGGCCCTGAAACTGAGCTACATGATGGTCCGGGTGGGGCGGCGATCGCCGGCCGAGTCCAGCATCAATGCCCAGGAACGGCTGGCCTACCGCCGCCTGGTCGAGCTGCTGGGCCTCGATGACGTCAAGATCCAGGAGATCGAGTGGGCCGCCGAAGCCGACCTGCCGAAGAAGGAGGGGCTGGCCCAGCTCCTGGCCGAGCTCACCGCCGGCTGGCGCAGCCCCGACGACGGCCGGGGCCCCGCCTGAAGCCTCAGGGGAAGGGGACCTCGCTGCTGCCGCTGGAGTGGGCCTGGTTGCTGTCGGGCATCCAGTAGCTGAGGTCGTTGTGCCAGTAGAGCCGGCCCGGCACCCGCTGGGTGCTCAACTTGGTCCTGCCGAGGGCGGACATCAGCTGGGTCAACTCGATCGGCGACAGGTCGGTGACCATGTCGTTGCCGGCGATCTCCAGCAGGGCCGGCAACTTGGCGATCGTGGCCGGCTCGGCCAGTTTGCGGAACACCTGGGCCATCACCTGCCGCTGGCGATCCATCCGGCCCAGGTCGCCTTCGGGATCATGGCGGAAGCGCAGGAAGCCTTCCAAGTCGTTGCCCTTGAGCAGTTGCTTACCGGGGTAGAGGTCGATGTAGAGGCCCTGGGCGTTGTCGACGTAGTACATCCGCTTGGGCACATCCACCTCGACGCCTCCGAGGGCTTCGGCCAGCTTGTTGACCGCGCCGAGGTTCACCTTCAAGTAGCGGTCGACGGGAGCCGACAGCAGGCTGCCCACTTCGTCCTTGGCGGTCTGGATGCCGCCGAGGGCGAACAGGGCATTGGCCTTCACCACCCCCAGCTGGGGTGAATCGATGAAGGTGTCCCGCGGCACCTGGGTGATGTGGGTGACGTCACCGTCAAGCTGCACGGTGAACATCACGTCCGTGTTCTCACCCACGGTGTCGCGACCGAGCACGAGGATGCGGCGGTTTTCGACGGAGAGGGGATTGAGCACCGCCCCGATGCCTTTGGGGGTGGGAATCAGCCCGGCCAGGAACGGGGCGAGCCGCGCCGGAATGGGTCCGGCCAGCACGGCTCCCACAGCCACACCCAGCCCGAAGGTGACCAGGGGGCGGCGCCGTGACCGGTGCTGGGCCGGCGGCCGATGCTTGGGATCGGGCCTGGGGCTGGTGTTCTCAGGGAGCGCCACGGCCCCCATGTCCCGCTTCTCCCGTGCCTTCCGGGAGCGTGCGAGCCTTGAGGGTGAATGGGCCTGAGTCATTGTGCTACCCGCAGGGGCGCACCATAGGGCTCGAAGTGTCGAAAATCCAGTGGTGGCGACGGTTTAGCTGCTGGTCCGCACCTGAACGTGCGCGGCGGCCCCATCGGCACGCCGGCGGGCCTCGGCCTCATCATCGCCGCGGGCCAGGGCCACCCCCAGACGCCGCCAGGGCCGGACGTCGGGTTTGCCGAAGATCAGGACCTGGGTGTCCGGCCCCGCCAGAGCCGGCTCCAAGCCCAGGTAGCTGGGTGTGCCGGCCCCGCTGGGGGCTTCGGGGCCGGCCAGGATCACCCGCGAGGCCGCCGCTCCGAGGCTGCGGATCGCGGGAATCGGCAGACCCAGCACCGCACGCAGATGCAGCTCGAATTCGCTCAGGTTCTGGCCCACCAGCGTCACCAGGCCGGTGTCGTGGGGCCGGGGCGAGAGCTCGGAGAACACCACCTCCTCGGCACCGGGTTCGCCGCAGAGGAAGAACTCAACCCCGAACAGGCCGGCGCCGCCCAGGTCGTCGGTGACGGCCTTCGCCATCGCCTGGGCCGCCGCCAGCTGCCCTTCCCCCAGCTGGGCCGGTTGCCAGCTGCACTGGTAGTCGCCCCGCTCCTGGATGTGGCCGATCGGCGGGCAGAACAGGGTTGGCCCCTGCCATTGGCGCACCGTCAGCAGGGTGATCTCCAGGTTGAAACGCAGGAACTCCTCCACGATCACCCGCGTGCCTAAGCCCCGGGCTCCTGCCATGGCCCCGTTCCAGGCGGCTTCAATCTCCCCAGGGCCGTGCACCACGCTCTGCCCCTTGCCGGAGGAGCTCATCACCGGCTTCACCACCACGGGCCAGCCCAGGGGGGCCGCCGCTGCCGCCAGTTCCGCGGCGCTTTCGGCATAGGCGAAGCGGGCGGTGCGCAGACCCAGACCCTGGGCGGCCAGGTCGCGGATGCGGTCGCGGTTCATGGTCACCGCCGTGGCCCGGGCGGTGGGAATCACGGTGAGGCCCTCGGCCTCCAGCTCCGCCAGGGCATCCACCGCCAGGGCTTCGATCTCCGGGATGACCACGTCGGGGTGATGGCGTCGCACCACCGCCTTGAGGGCCTCGGGGTCGGCCATGGCCACCACCTCGCTCACCTGCGCCACCGCCATGGCGGGGGCATCGGCGTAGCGGTCGACAGCGATCACCCGGCAGCCCAGCCGCTGGGCAGCGATGGCCACCTCCTTGCCGAGCTCGCCGCTGCCCAGCAGCATCACCGTCCGCGGAAAGGGGGAAGGGCCAGGTGCCATGGCAGGGAAGCGGATCGGGCGATCCTGACGCGGCGCGCGCCCTTTCCCCTAACGTGCCGCGATGCTTCCGGCTCTCCTCCCCCTGCCCCCTGGCGTTGGCCCCCTGGCCTTCAGCACCGTCGGCGATGCGGCCAACGGCCTGCTGCCCTTCGGCTGGGACGTGGCGGGGTTTCAGAAATGGACCCTGATCTATCTGGGCGTCTCCTCCCTGGCCTTCGTGGTGGTGTGGCTGGTGGGCTACGTCCGTCGCTGAGCGCCTCTGCAGCCGTCCCGTAGGGGGGCGGTGATCAGTGTTTGGGCTCGTCCAGCAGGGTGAGCTGGCTCTCGGCTGATTCCTCACTCACAAACCCGTAGGCCCCGAACACGCCGGGATCGGGGTGGGTGATGCGCTGCCCCTCCGGGTGGCGTTGCACCTTGAAGCCCTCACCGGCCATGCGGCGCATCAGAGCTGCGGCCTCCTCAAACCGTGCCGCCATGGCCTCCAGGCTGGCGCAGTCGGCGGTGAGGCCCGTTTCCTTCCAGGTGAAAAACGCCATGGCCCGGGGTGCGACGGATCGGTCGGCGGGGGGGTCGCCGCGAGCGACGACAGGGGAGGCTACTCAGGGCAGCAGGACCAACCCCACCAACACCAGTATCAGGCTGACGCC
>JBBQIH010000144.1:0-7154 GCA_038324725.1 Cyanobacteriota bacterium
CCTGGGTAGGCTGAGCGCCCGATCGTCCCTCCGCCCGTGACCAGCACCCTGGCTGCCCACCCCGTCGCCCCCGGCACCGACCTGCGCGAGGCCTTCCGCGCCGCCTACGAGAACCGCTACACCTGGGAGCCCGGCTTCGGCGGCTATGGCGGCCGTTGCGTCTGGGAGCAGGGCGACCGGGTCTTGGAGGGCACCTTCCAGGTCGGTGCCGACCTCAAAGCGGTGGTGGAGGGACTCAGCGACGCGGAGGTGCACAAGGCGGTCGCCTCCCAGCTCTGGGAAGTGGCGATCCACCGGGTGCGGCGCCCCTTTGAGCAGACCCACGGCGCCAACACCTTCACGGCCGGTGACACCGATGCGGTGGGCACCGAGGTGATCATGGGCGGCAAGGCTGAGGGCGACCGCTACCGCATCAAGGACAACGTGGTGACGATGGTGCACCGCCACATCCACGGCACTGTGGTGACGATCTTCACCGAGAGCACCACCGACACCGGCAGCGGCTACCTCAGCCACAGCTACACCAGCCGTTACAGCGATCCCGCCACCGGTGAGGCCCGCGGCGGCAGCAGCCGCTTCACGGACACCTTTGTGCCCCTGGCAGGCGTGGGCCCCTGGGTGCTGAGCGAGCGGGTGGTGGAGACGGAGGCCCAGGGCGACACTCCGGCCAGCCGCCAGGTGTTTCGGTTCGAGGATCTCTGCCCCCTGGGTTAGGTCCGGGGCTCAGGGCAGTGGCGTGATGTCCTTCAGCTTGTCGTTGAGTTGGCTGGCCATCGCCTGCCGGCCCACGGCCAGGACCTTCAGGGTGTCTTCGTGCATGCGCAGCTGGGCGTCGGCCACCTGCATTCCCCGTACCAGTTCCTTGACGTCGTCGGGCAGGCCGTTGAGGTCGTAGCGGAGGCCCTCGAAGGTCAGCACGGGCGGTTGCTGGCTGGGTGTTTCCAAGGGGGGCGGCGCAGTTCGCAGCCACCCTAGATGTCTGGGCTCAGGCCTCCAGCCGAATGAACTGGCGTTCGCACAGCTCCCGATAGCGGCCGCCGCTGGCCATGAGTTCGTCGTGGCTGCCCTGCTGAACGATGCGACCACCGTCGAGCACCACGATCAGATCGGCCTCCTGCACGGTGGCCAGCCGGTGGGCGATGACCAGCACGGTGCGCCCGGCCATGGCCTGCTGCAGGCCTTGCTGCACCGCCTCTTCGGCCTCCGCATCCAGGGCGCTGGTGGCCTCGTCGAGGAGCATCACCGCCGGATTGCCAAGCACGGCCCGGGCGATCGCCAACCGCTGCAGCTGGCCGCCGGAGAAGTTGCTGCCCCGCTCCTCGAGGCGGCTGTCGTATCCCCCGGGGAGACACTCGATGAAGTCCGACGCATTGGCCAGCCGTGCGGCCTGGCGGATCTGTTCGCGGCTGGCGGGACGACCGAAGGCGATCGCCTCCGCCACCGTGCCCGAAAACACGCTGCTCTGCTGGGGCACCAAGGCCATGGCGCGGCGCAGGTCCCGGGCCCGCAGGTCGGCCAGGTTCTGGCCATCGAGCAACACCCGGCCGCTCTGGGCGGTGTTGAAGCGCAGCAGCAGGGAAAACAGGGTGCTCTTGCCGGCCCCCGAGGGTCCCACCAGGGCCACCACCTGCCCCGGAAGGATGTGGAGATCGAGCTGGCGCAGCACCGGGCTGCCGCCCTGGTAGCCGAAGCTCACCCCGTCCAGCACAAGCTCCCCGGACACGGCTCCCATGGGCCTGGCCTCGGGGCGGTCGGGTGGCTCCACCGGCTCGTTTTCGATCGCCCGCAGGCGCTTGAGCGAGGCCTGGCCCTGCTGGAACTCGTTGAAGTTGGTGGTGAGGTGGGAGATCGGATCGATCAGCATCAGCAAAGCGGCCACATAGCTGCTGAATCCCTGGCTGTCGAGGCCACCGGCCTTGATCCGTGCCGCCCCGATCAGCAGCACGGAGAGAATGCCTGCGGCTTCGATGAAGCCGACCACCGGGTGCTGCAGGGCCAGCAGCTCCAGGGTGCGGTAGCGGGCGCGGCGGTGCAGGTCGATCTCGGTGTCGAACCGCTCCTGCAGCCAGGGCTCCGCGGCGAAGGCCCGCACCAGGGGCAGGCCGCCGATCGCCTCGCCCAGCAGGGCCGCCAGATCGCTGACCTGCTTCTGACTGCGCTCGGCGGCGTTCATCACCCGGGCCCCGAAGGCGCTCACCATCAGCGCCACCAGCGGGGCCAGCAGCAGGGTGGCCAGGGCCAGGGGCCAGTCGAGCCACACCATGTAACCCAGCACCACCACCAGCTGCAGGGCGCTGGGGGTGGTGTCCTGGATCGTCTTGTAGATCACCTCCCCCACCCGGTCAGCGTCTTCCGTGAGCCGGTAGGTGAGATCGCCGGCGGAGAGTTTCTCGAGGGCCCCGAAATCGAGCCGCTGCAGCCGGGCGAACAATTGCCGCCGCAGCTCCTGGCTCACCCGCAAGGCCGGTCCCGCCAGCAGGGTGTCCTGCCCGAACTGGGCGATCTTCTGCACCAGGAACACCGCCAGGGCCGCGGCGATGCTGCGCAGCACCTTGGTGAAATCGCCGGCGCCGATGGCCGGGATCAGCTGGCCCGCCAGCCACGCCAGCAGGGGCCAGCAGGCCACGAACACGAGCATGCACAACCCCCCGAGCAGCAGGGGTCGCCGATGGGGCTTCAGCAGCGGCCAAAGCCTGCGGAAGCCGGCCGGCGAGGGTGCAAGCATCGACGAACCCTATCAGCGCTCTCCGGGCGTCCCCTGACGTTGAAGCTGGATCAATTCCTCAAATGGCAGGGCCTTGTCGGCACCGGCGGCGAGGCCAAACAGCGCATCCAGCGTGGGGACGTGACCGTCAACGGCACGATCGAGACCCGGCGCGGCCGCCAGCTGGCCCCTGGCGATGCGGTGGCCATGGATGGCCGCGAGGTGCTGATGCTCTCCCCCCGCCTGGGCCGTGGGGGCGATGGCGGCATCACGCCTTAACCTGCCTCGAATGTCGCCGCCAGGAGACCACGTGCGCAAGGCCGTCATCGCAGGCAACTGGAAGATGCACATGACCTGCGCCCAGGCGCGGGCTTTTGCGGCCACCTTCCGGCCCCTGATCGCCGATCTGTCCGATGACAGGGAGGTGGTGCTGGCCCCTCCGTTCACGGCCATCCCCACCCTTTGCCGTCACCTGGCCGGCGCCGGCGTCGCCATCGCCGGCCAGAACGTCCACTGGGAGGAGAGCGGTGCCTACACCGGCATGATCTCCGCCCCCATGCTCCTGGAACACGGGGTCACCCACGCGATCGTGGGCCACAGCGAGCCGCGCAAGTACTTCAGCGAAACCGACGAGCAGATCAACCTGCGGGCCCGCACGGCCCAGACGACGGGTCTGATTCCGATCCTGTGTGTGGGCGAGAGCGACGACCAGCGCGAAGCCCGTGAAACCGAGCGGGTGATCCACCGCCAGGTGGAGCAGGGGCTGGAAGGCGTCGACCCTCTGCGCCTGATCGTGGCCTACGAGCCCATCTGGGCGATCGGTACCGGCAAGACCTGCGCCGCCGAGGAGGCCAACCGCATCTGCGGCCTGATCCGCGGCTGGGTGGGCCACCCCGAGGTGGTGGTGCAGTACGGCGGTTCGGTCAACCCCGCCACCATCGACATGCTGATGGCCCAGAGCGACATCGACGGCGTGCTGGTGGGTGGCGCTTCCCTCGATCCGGTCAGCTTCGCCCGCATCGCCAACTACCAGGTGCCGGTGCCGGCCTGAACGCCGTGGGCGTCGCCGCACCTGTTGCCGCACCACCCGGTTTCCGCTGGGGGGATCGCACCCTCGTGATGGGGGTCCTCAACCTCACCCCCGATTCTTTCAGTGACGGCGGCTGTTTCGAGGCCCCCGACGCGGCCGTGCGCCGGGCCCTGCTGCTGCATCGCCAGGGGGCTGACCTGCTCGACCTGGGGGGGCAGAGCACCAGGCCCGGGGCGCCCGAGGTCGGTGCCGAGGTCGAGATCGCCCGGGTGCTGCCCGGCCTGCGGCGGATCCTGGCGGCCCTGCCGCCCCCGGCGGCCGGCGGCCCCCTGCTCTCGATCGATACCTTCCTCGCCCCGGTGGCCGAAGCGGCGCTGGCGGCCGGGGCCCATTGGATCAACGATGTCAGCGCCGGCCGCCGTGATCCCGCGCTGCTGACGGTGGTGGCGGCCGCCGACTGCCCTTGCGTGCTGATGCACAGCCGTGGTGACAGCCGCACGATGGACGGCCTGGCCTGCTATGGCGATGTGGTCGCTGAGGTGTGCCAGGACCTGCTGCACGCCACCGACCGGGCCTTGGCGGCGGGGGTGCGCCCGGAGCGGATCCTCTGGGATCCGGGGCTGGGTTTCGCCAAGACCACCGCCCACAACCTCACCCTGCTGCGGGGGCTGGCCCTGCTGCGGGCCGAGGGTTTTCCCCTGCTGGTGGGGCCCTCCCGCAAGCGGTTCATCGGCGAGGTGCTGGTCGAGCCCCGCCCCCGGGCCCGCCTCTGGGGCACCGCCGCGGTCTGCGCCCAGGCCATCGCCGCCGGTGCCGATGTGCTGCGGGTGCATGATGTCGGGCCGATCGTGCAGACGGCCCGCATGGCCGATGCCATCAGCCGCCACTCCTCAGCCGCCACTGATTAAGTCCGCCCGATCAGTCCGCCCGATCAGTCCGCCAGACCCTCCTGCCGCCCCGTCAGCAGGGTCTGCACCATCAGCCGCAGGGTCGCCCGGTTGCCGCCGGCGGCCCGCCAGCTTTCCAGCCACTGGAGCAGGGGCGAGGTCGTCCCCTCCCCATCGCTGTGCTGAGCGATGCCCAGCCGTTCCAGGAAGGCGCTGGCATCGTCGAGGCAGGAACCACCTGCGCCGAAGCCATCCAGCAACGGATCAAGGGCGGCCAGCAGGGTCTCCAGTTCGGCGGTGCTCAGCTCCGGCAGAGGCTCGATCATCGAAGCAGGCTGGGGCGGCGTTGCCGCTCATCGCCCCCAGCATGACGCCTGGACGGCGCTTTCCCGCCGTCCCGCTGCGGCCGCTCGCCGCCGGCGCCCCTAGGCTCAAGCCAGCACAGCGCCCCACCTGCTTCCACCGTGCTGAAACTCTGCCTGCAGGTGCTTGTCTGCGTCACCATCGCCCTGCGCTGCATGGTGATTTTCGGCCATCTGCGCAAGCTCTGGATGGCGGACGGACTGGCCGGTGAATTCCGGCGTGAGCTGCGCCGGCGAGGCCTGCTCATGACCCCTCCCGCCCTTCCCAGCGATTCCCGCGCCCTGCCCCACCGCGCCGATCCGTGAGCCCGATCAGCGACGCCTGGAGGGGGCGCCCGCCAGGTGATGCACGGCGTGGATCACGACGCCCCAGAGGTCCGCGTCATTGCCACCACCATCGTGACGGCCACCGCTTCCTTCGTCGCTGATCAGCACCAGGGACGGACTGATGCCGTCGCTGGCCACCAGCCACAGGCCGGTGCCGCGGCGGGCCAGGCGGCGCAGCAGAAAGGCGCCGCCGTGCACCGCCACCACCACCATGCCGGGACGGGGATCGACGCTGCGGTCGATCACCAGCAGGTCGCCGTCGACGATGCCGTCCCCCCGCATGGCATCGCCGCTGACGCGCATGAAGAAGGTGGACAGTGGCCGGGGGATCAGTTCCACGTTGAGATCGATGCGGGCCTCCACGTAGTCGTCGGCGGGGCTGGGGAAGCCGGCGCTGACGGCTTCGGTGGCGAGGAGGCAGAAGAGCGCCGCGGCTCCCTGGCGCGGGGGCAGTGGTACCTGGGGAGGGAGGGGACGCATCGGCCTACAGCAGTACAAATGTTCTACTCCGGCTGGCCCTTGCCGCGGGATCATCGGCAACGACCCCCTGCCGTCAGGCCATGGCTTCCCGTCCGGAGGCATTGATCGCCCGCTTCGCCCTGCAGCCCCATCCGGAGGGGGGCTGGTACCGGGAGCTGCACCGCTCCGCCGGCCAGGTGTGCCGCAGTGACGACGGCAAGCAGCGTGCCGGACTCACGGTGATCGCCTTCCTACTGACGGAGGGGCAGTGCAGCCGCTGGCATCGGGTTGAGGGGGGTGATGAGGTGTGGCACCACGCCGGTGGTGACCCCCTGGACCTCTGGCGGCTGCCGCCGCAGGGAGGCACGGCCGAACGGCTGCTCCTTGGTTCCCTCGCCGCTGAGGCGAGCGATGATCCGGAGCCGAGCCCCCTGCAGGTCGTGCCGGCGGGCTGGTGGCAGGCGGCCCGCAGCCGGGGGCGATGGAGCCTGCTGCACTGCTGCGTGGGGCCGGGTTTCGCGTTCGAGGATTTCCGGCTGATGGCCGATCTCCCTCCGGCCGAGTGGCCGGCCGGCGCCGATCCGGCATTGCTCTAGGCCGTTCCGCCACCATGGACGGGTGATGGATCGGGAGAGGGATGGGCTGTCCGAAGTGCGGCAGTTGGGCTGTGCGCGCCGACCGCAGCCTGGCGGGTCGTATGGTCTGCGCCCGCTGTGGCGAGCCGCTGGGGGTCGGCAGGGCCCGTCGGGTCGCCAGCGGCACGCGCCGCCGGGGGCAGGGGCGTGGTAGCGCCCTGGTCCTGCCCCGTCGTTGGGGCCTCTGGCTCCTGCTGGGGTCCTTGCTGACGGTGTCGGCCCTGCTGGCCAGTGCTCCGGAGCGCCCGAGCCGGCCGCCGCAGCACCGTGGGGCCGATCTGACGCGGGTGCCCGTGCTGCTGCGGCCAGGCGATTCCGGCCGCTTTGGGGTTGTCGCCATCCGCTGACAGGAGCGATCCCGCCTTGATTCCATCAGCGAGCATGGGCTGTAACGATTCTTGAAATACCATGGCCAGGACCAACCCGTTCGCGAACCTGGCCGACCTCAGCATGCGCCAGTTGCGCGAGCTGGCCAGAACCCTGGGCATCCAGCGCTACAGCGCGCAGGACAAGGGTGCTCTGGCCGAGGCCATTGCCGATCGCTCAGGCGAGGCCGGCGCGATCCTGGCCGAATCTCCAGCACAGATGGGGAGGACAGTGGCAGCTCTGGAGGCCGACATGCCCCCGGCCCCCCGGCCCGCCGCCGAAACCCGCGTCGTCTTCCTGCCCCGTGATCCCCAGTGGGCCTACGTCTTCTGGGACATCTCCGAGGACGACCGCTCAGACGCCCTCCATGCCGGCGCCTCCCAG
>JBBQIH010000145.1:0-7142 GCA_038324725.1 Cyanobacteriota bacterium
CATGGTGCTGGCGTGGGCGTGGGGCACGTGCCGCGAGAGGGAGAGCATCAGCGCCAGGGCATGCTCGGCGGCGGCGATCGTGTTGCCTTCTGGAGAATTCACGACGATGACGCCGCGCCTGGTGGCGGCGGGCACATCGACGTTGTCGACCCCGACGCCGGCCCGGCCGATGATGCGCAGCTGGCTGGCGGCCTCGATCACCTCGGCGGTCACCTGCGTACCGGAGCGGATCATCAGGCCGTCGTACGCGCCGATGCAGCCCACCAGCTGCTCCGGGCTGAGACCCGTGCGCACGTCCACCTGTGCAACCTGGGAGAGGATGTCAATCCCCGCCTGGTCGATGGGATCGGAGACCAGAACCTTCGTCATGTCCGGCAGCGGTGCGGGGGGCGGGGGGTACGCCCCAGGGGGGCAGGCCGGAGGTGCAGTGTAGAGAGCGGTGCGGAGACGAGCCCATGTCACTGAGTGTGGTGGTCGTGTTGGACGATCGCGATCGCCTGCAGGCGCTGCGGGATCGCCTGCAGGCGCTTCAGCCGGCCCCGACCCGCGTCCTGGCGATCGGCAGCGGTGAGGCGACCATGTCGGATGTCGAGCGACTGGATCCGGCCACGGCCCGGCGGCGGCGGCAGCAGTCGCTGGTCCGCTGGTTGCTGCCCTTCGGCTTTCTGGCCGGTCTCACCTTCACCCAGATCACTGATCTGCACACCTTCAGCTTCGCCGGGGCCTACGGGGAACCGCTGATCGGCGGCCTGCTTGGCATGGGCTCCGGCTGGATGGGTAGCTTCGCCGCCGCCGCCAGCGTCAGCTCCGAGGAGGACGACCGCATCCGCATCCTGCGCAACCGGCTCGAGGAGGGCTGCTGGCTGCTGCTGCTGGAGGTACCCGCCGGGAGGGAGATCCCCTGGAGCACCATCCAGCTGGCACAACCGAAGGCGGTCGTGCGGCTGGATGACACCTGAGACCTGGCGCCATGCTTCCACGACGTGACTTGCAGGCAGGACGTCGCCACCCGGAGGCCCTGGAGGGCCTGTTCGGCCTGGCGGAAACGGCCCTGCGCACCTGGGAGCCCCAGGTCAGTGGCTTTCTTGACGCCTCGGTGCGGGAGGAGGCCGAGGCCAGGCTCGGGTCTCTCAGTGAGTTGAGCCTCGCCAGCGACGGCGGCCACCCCGGCGCCGAGCGCCGCTGCCTGCTGCTGGGACGGGCGGGACAGGAGCCCACGGCCCCCGATCTGATGGGGCTGGAGATCAGCGGCAATTTCCTTTTCGATCCCGCCTCCGTGACCGACATGGTCGAAGGACTGGCCCGCGCCGGTGCCACCGCGGCGGAGCGGGGCGATCTGTGGCTGCGGGGCGATCGGGGCGCTCAGGCCATCGTCTCAGCGGCCCTGGCCGGGCGGCTGCATGGAGGGGAGGGCCTGGTGCGCACGGTGTCGGTGCGCTTCGAGGCCAGGCCCATTGAGGCGCTGCAGCTACCAGCCCAGCGCCTGCCCCGCCAGCTGACCACGGTGGAAGCCTCCCTGCGGCTGGATGCCCTGGCCTCGGCCGGTTTCGGCCTGTCCCGTAACCGCATGGCCACCCTGATCCGCCAGGGGGCCGTTCGCATCGACTGGCGCGTGGTCAGCAGCCCCAGCCAGCCGCTGGCCGTGGGCACGCGGGTCCAGCTGGAGGGGCGGGGGGAGTTGGAGGTGTTGGCGATCGATCCCACCAAGCGGGAGCGCTTCCGGATCCGGATGGAGCGCCATTGAGACGCTGGGGCCTCAAGTTGACAGGAGGGAAGGCCGGCGAGTAGGAAAAGCTTTAGGAAGAAGCCGATCCAACGGATTTTCCGTTGGTGAAGTTTCGGACGACATTCCGTTTCGATCTCTATCGAGATCCCTGTCGTTTTCCTCGCATCTCGGTGACCCCGGCAACGGGCGATTAGCTCAGAGGTAGAGCACTACCTTGACACGGTAGGAGTCACTGGTTCGATTCCAGTATCGCCCATTTCAGTTCTATTTAATACCCCTGAATCTGCAGGCATTCAACCGTCTGTCGCTTCGCTGCTACCCTCAGCCGATCGTGCCTGTGAGCCTGCCAGCGTGAGCCCCACCGAGGCCGTTCCACCTCTGTCCTGCACGGTGGTTGTGGGGCTCGGTCGATCGGGGCTGGGGGCTGCCCGTTTGCTTCACGCTCGCGGCGAGACGGTGGTGGTGATCGAGAGCGGCGACTCTCCAGACCTTCGGGCCCGGGCCGCCGAGCTGAAGAGCGAGTCCATTGCGGCGCATCTGGGGGTTCCCCTCAGCGTCGAGGCGTTCTACGCCTTGCCGCTGCCGCCGTCGGCGGTGGTGGTGAGTCCGGGCATTGCCTGGAACCATCCGGTGCTGGAGGAGCTGCGCTCCCGGGGGGTGCAGGTGCAGGGGGAGATCGTGCCCGCCTGGCAGGCCAGCCGGGATGTGCCCTGGATCGGCATCACCGGCACCAACGGCAAGACCACCGTCACTTGCCTGGTGCACCACCTGCTGGAGCAGGGCGGCAAGGACGCGCCGTTCTGCGGCAATGTCGGCATTTCCGCCGCCGAGGTGGTGCTGCAGCGACGCCTGGAGGACGGCCCCCGCCCCGACTGGCTGGTGGTGGAACTGAGCAGCTACCAGCTGGAGGCGGCCCCGGCGGTCGCCCCAGCCATCGGCGTCTGGACCACCCTCACCCCCGACCACCTCGAGCGCCACGGCACCTTGGCTGCCTACCGGGCCATCAAGCGGCGCCTGTTGGAGCAATCGCGTCTCCGCATCCTCAACGCCGACGACCCCGACCTGCTCCGCCACGCGGACACCTGGGACCAGGCCGACTGGATCACCGCCGGGCCCAAAAAGGCCCTGCCAGCCGGCCTCGACCCGGTGCTCTGGATCGACGAGCACGACATGGTGCAGGGGCGCCAGGGACCCCTCTTCCCCGCCAGTGCCCTGGCGATGCCCGGGGCCCACAACCGCCAGAACCTGCTGTTGGCGGTGGCGGTGGGGCTCCAGGCCGGGCTGGAGCCAGCGGCGATGGAGGCCGCCTGTCGCTGTTTCCCCGGCGTGCCCCACCGGCTGGAGCGTCTCCGCCACCTGAACGGCGTGACCTGGTTCAACGACAGCAAGGCCACCAATTTCGACGCCGCCGAAGTAGCCCTGCGGGCCCTGGAGGGACCGTTGGTGGTGCTGGCCGGTGGTCAGTCGAAGCAGGGGGAGGCCAAGGCCTGGCTGGAGCGGCTCCAGCAGCGGGCGGCAGCGGTGGTGCTCTACGGCGCGGCCCGGGAGGAATTCACTGGCCTCCTGCACGCCAGCGGCTATGGCGGTGTGCTGCGGCAGGTGGAGGATCTGGAGGCTGCTGTGGCCCTGGCCGCCAGCCTGGCGGCGCAGCTCGGCTGCCAGGGGGTGCTGCTGTCCCCGGCCTGTGCCAGCTTCGATCAGTACACCAGTTTCGAGGCCCGCGGTGACCACTTCCGCCGGCTGGTGCTGGCCCTCTGAGACAGAAGACCCATGGCCTGGTGGTTGATGAAGAGTGAGCCGGATGTCTACGGCATCCAGCACCTGCAGGCGGAGGGCACCACCCTCTGGGACGGGATCCGCAATTACCAGGCCCGCAACTTCATGCGGGCGATGCAGATCGGTGACCGCGCTTTCTTCTACCACTCCAATGTCAGTCCCCCCGGCATCGTCGGCCTGATGGAGGTGATCGAAACGGCGGTGCTGGATCCCAGTCAGTTCGACCCCAGCTCCAAGTACTTCGATCCCGCCTCGAAGCCTGGGGCCCCCCGCTGGGACTGCGCCCGTCTCGCCTACCGCGCCACCTTCCCGGCGATGCTGAGCCTTGAGGCCCTGCGGGAGTCGTTCAGCGTCGAGGACCTGGTGGTGGTGCGGCGGGGCAACCGTCTCTCGATCCTGCCGGTGAGTGACGCCAGCGCGGCGCGGATCTTCACCCTGCTGGGGGTGTCTCCGGACGCCTGAGGGGACCCATCCCTGCTCAGGCCGCCGGCGCCGAAAACGCCTGATGGCCAGGAAACAGGTTGGCCAGATAGCAGCGGGTCACCCCCCGGTTGCGGACGCCGTTCTGCACGAGAAAGCCCGCCAGGGCGGCCTGGAACAGCCGGTACTGGTCCCAGTTGGGGTGGCACTCGATGAACTGACGCATGGCCTCCAGCAGCGGTTCGGGCACCTCCGCCCGCAGGCTCACCAGTGACTCGGCCCCGTCCAACGGCAGGTTTCTAGGGCGGGTCATCGCGGATTCCAAGCAGCGCGTCAGCCACTTCTCCACACCGCAGGGGGAACGTCAAACAGCCCCGGCTGCGGCCAGAGGCACCCAGTCCCAACTTGAGACACAAGCCCTTGCAAAGGCTTCGAGGTGCCCCTTCGTTGCCGTCCTCCCGCCGTGGTGGCGGCCCCGCTCTGTCAAGCCAGGGCGGCGGTCGGCGCCGTTTCTCCCCAGCTGAGTCCAGGGGGCAACGGCAGAGGAGACCCGCCTGGGGAGAAACGGTGCAAAACAGGGGTGGCGGTTGCGGAATCCGCCAACGATCAACAATCCTGATCCTCGCCGTCCTGCTCAGCGGGTCTCAGGCGCTCCAGGGCCGCGGCAAAGGCTTCGCTGGCGGCGGCGCCCCAGCCCCCTTCGATCCCCCGCGATCCCGCCTCCGGGGCGAGTACGAGCTGCAGCGACCACCCTTGCCGATCCCCCCGCAGGCCCAGCCAAAGGGAGCCACCCCCGTCGGCCCGGGGATCCCCGATCGGCAATTCCAGCTCGATGTCGATGGCTTCGTCCGCCATCAGGGTGTCCGCGAGGGCGCCGTGCTGATCCGTCAGCCGACGGGCTGCCTGTTGCAGGGCCAGCAGCTCTGCCGCGGTGAGCTCGCAGGCCCAACCATCACCACCGATCAGGACGGAGTAGGGAATGCGGCTCTGGTCCACCACCAGCCGCCAGCCCTGGCCTTCGCCGATCTCCACAGCGGGTTGGGATGGGCCCGGCTCAGCCGGGAAGCAGGTCGGGCTGGTCCTGCTCGTCGCTGAGTTCGACGATGGCCCGCTGCACGGGCTTGATCATCGAGTCGTCAAGCAGGCCGTCGAAATCGTCGAAGCGGCGTTGCTTGGCCCGGAAAGCGATGCGAACGGTGGTCAGGTAGCGGTTGCTGGAGTGCCGAATCAGGCTCTCTCCTCTCTGGGCCAGCTCCTTGGCGTTGAGATCGCTGTTTGGCATACAAACCTGACTATCAATAACAGCAGCCTAGATCAGCCCCCCTGCCCGCCCTTCCCCCCTGGACAAGGCCTAGAAGGGGGGCACCCGCGCCCGTGCGCCAGCAGGTCCACCGCCGCCATTTCGGCCCCCACCGCCCCCCTCCGACGACCCATGCCCGGAACCCTCGCCATCGACCTGGGCAGCAGCACCACTGTGGTGGCCTGGCAGGACAGCCAGGGACCTCCCCGGCTGCTGCCCCTGCCGCCCTACAGCTGCGGCGACCCCTGCGTGGTGCCCAGCCTGCTGTGGCTGGAGACCCCAGGCGCCGAACGGCCCCTGATCGGCCGGCAGGTGCTGGAGGCGGCCCTGGCGGATAGCGACCATCCCGGCCTCTGCAGGGATTTCAAGCGGCACATCGGGGCCCCGACGCCTGCCCTACCGGAGGGCTGGCCCACGGCCGAGCGGGCCGGTGCCCTGCTGTTGGAGGGGCTCTGGCGGGTCCTGCCGCCGGAGTTGGTGCCGGAGCGGCTGGTGCTCACCGCCCCGATCGAGACCTACCGGGGCTACCGGGCCTGGCTGCAGCGGGCCAGCCGCGATCTGGCGGTGCCGGAGCTGGCGCTGGTGGATGAGCCCACCGCCGCCGCCATCGGCGCCGGACTGCCCGCCGGCAGCCGGGTGCTGGTGGTGGACATGGGCGGTGGCACCATCGACCTCTCCCTGGTGGCTCTGGAGGGTGGAGAGGGACGGGCGGCGCCGATCGCCCAGCTGCTGCGCTTCGCGGGCCGGGATCTCACCCGCAGCCGCCAGACCCTGCGCTGCGCCCGGGTGATCGGCAAGGCAGGTGCGGCCCTCGGCGGGCGGGACATCGATCGTTGGATTGCGGCCCACCTCTGCCCGGACGTCCCCGTTGATGGCGCCCTGCTGCAGCTCGCTGAGCGCCTCAAGTGCCAGCTCAGCGAGGCCCCCGAGGCCCTGCAGATCCAGGCGACGCCGGGATCCTTCCGCGAACTGACCCTGAGCCGGCCGGCCTTTGAGGGGCTGCTGGAAGAGCGGGGCCTGCTGCAACTGCTTGATGGCCTGCTGGAGACGGTGCTGGCGGCCGCCCGTCGGGAGGGACTGGGGCTGAGCGCCATCGACGCGGTGCTGCCGGTGGGGGGTAGCAGCCGGATTCCCCTGATTCGCCGCTGGTTGGAGAGCCGCTGTCCGGGCGTGCCCCTGCGTGGCGAGCGGCCCGTGGAGGCCGTGGCCCTGGGGGCCCTGGCCCTGACGCCCGGAGTGCGGGTGCGGGACGTGCTGGCCCGTGGTGTGTCGCTGCGTTGCTGGGACCGGCGCAGCGGCTGCCACCGCTGGCATCCTCTGTTCTTGGCCGGCCAGAGCTGGCCCACGGATCAGCCCCTGGAGCTGGTGCTGGCCTGCAGCAGGGATGGCCAGGACCAGCTGGAACTGGTGCTGGGGGAGCCCCTACCCGAAGAACGGGCTGAAGTGGTCTTTGAGGGGGGGCTGCCGGTGCTGCGCGAGCGACCGGCGGGGGCGGCCCCGGTGCGGCCCTGGTCCACGCCGCCGCAGGCCATCCCCCTGTCCTCCCCTGGCCGCCGTGGCGTCGACCGGCTGCGGTTGCGTTTCCACATTGATGCCGAGGCCCAGCTCCTGGTGGAGTGCGACGACCTGGAGGCCCCCGCTGACGCCGGCCCCCGGGGGGGGCAACGCCTCGGCCCGGTGCGCTGAGGCCCAACGCCGGTGGACGCCGACCAGGCTGCCCCCGGGACCGGGCGCCGGTGCCTGCCATTGCATACAAAGGTGGAGACCCGCTCCGCTCCCCCCCTCACCTTGGCCCTTCGCCGGCACAGACTTCCCCGTTTCTGGCTGGCCATCACCCTGGGTTCGGTCGCCGCGGCCATCGGTCTGGGCTACTGGTGGGAACGCCAGCTGCCTGTGCGCTTGGAGCAGGCCTCCGCCACC
>JBBQIH010000146.1:0-7137 GCA_038324725.1 Cyanobacteriota bacterium
GAAGCGGTGGCGGGGCGTGTGGCGCCAGCCAGGACCTGCCTGGAACTGTTCACCCCCGAAGAGGGCGAAGACCTCTGGGAGTTGCGCTTCTCGCTGCAGGCGGAGGCCGATCCCAGCCTGCGCATGCCGGCCCGCACGGTCTGGAATGCGGGCGACGGCAGGCTGCAGCTGGGCGAAGTGGAGGTGGCCGAACCGGGCCAGCTGCTGCTGGAGGGCATGGGCCGGGCCCTGCAGGTGTTCGAACCGATCGGGCGGGGCCTGGATGCGGCGGCCCCCGAAACCATGCAACTCACCCCGGCCGAAGCCTTCGTGCTGGTGCGCACCGCCGCCGCCCAGCTGCGCGACGTGGGGGTGGGCGTGGTGCTGCCCGCCAGCCTCAGTGGGGGCCTCGCCAGCCGCCTGGGCCTCTCGATCGAGGCCGAGCTGCCCGAGCGTTCCCGCGGCTTCTCCCTGGGGGAGAGCCTGCAATGGGAATGGGAGCTGATGATCGGCGGGGTCACGCTCAACCTGAAGGACCTCGAGCGCCTGTCCGCCAAGCGCAGTCCGCTGGTGCAGCACAAGGGGGCCTGGATCGAGCTGCGCCCCAGCGATCTCAAGAACGCCGAGCGCTTCTGCGCCGCCGATCCCAACCTCAGCCTCGACGATGCCCTGCGCCTCACGGCCAGCGACGGCGACACCCTGATGCGGCTGCCGGTGCATCGCTTCACCGCCAGGCCCAGGCTGCACGCCGTCCTGGAGCAGTACCACCAGCAGAAGGCCCCGGATCCCCTGCCGGCGCCGGAAGGCTTCGCCGGCCAGCTGCGCCCCTACCAGGAGCGGGGCCTCGGTTGGCTGGCCTTCCTGCACCGCTTCGACCAGGGCGCCTGCCTGGCCGACGACATGGGCCTGGGCAAGACGGTCCAGCTGCTGGCCTTCCTGCAGCACCTCAAAGTCGAACAGGAGCTGAAGCGCCCCGTCCTGCTGGTGGCCCCCACCTCAGTGCTGACCAACTGGAAGCGCGAGGCGGCGGGCTTCACGCCGGACCTGGAGGTGCGGGAGCACTACGGCCCCCGCCGGCCCTCCACCCCCGAAAAGCTGGCCAAGGCGCTGGATGGGGTGGATCTGGTCCTCACCAGCTACGGACTGCTGCAGCGCGACAGCGAACTGCTGGAGAGCATCGACTGGCAGGGCATGGTGATCGACGAAGCCCAGGCGATCAAGAACCCCTCGGCCAAGCAGAGCCAGGCGGCCCGCGACCTGGCCCGCCCAGGCAAGCAGGGCCGCTTCCGCATCGCCCTCACGGGCACCCCCGTGGAGAACCGGGTGAGCGAGCTGTGGGCCCTGATGGACTTCCTCAATCCCCGGGTGCTGGGGGAGGAGGGTTTCTTCCGCCAGCGCTACCGGCTGCCGATCGAGCGTTACGGCGACATGAGCTCCCTGCGGGATCTCAAGGCCCGGGTCGGGCCCTTCATCCTGCGGCGGCTGAAGACCGACCGTTCGATCATCTCCGACCTGCCGGAGAAGGTGGAACTGCGCGAATGGGTGGGCCTATCCCAGGAACAGACGAAGCTCTACCGCAAGACCGTCGAGGACAGCCTCGATGCCATCGCCCGCGCCCCCTTGGGCCAGCGCCATGGCCAGGTGCTGGCCCTGCTCACCCGGCTCAAGCAGATCTGCAACCATCCGGCCCTGGCCCTCAAGGAGGGCCGGGTGGAGAACGGCTTTGCCAGCCGCAGCGCCAAGCTGCTGCGACTGGAGGAGATCCTTGAAGAGGTGATCGAAGCGGGGGATCGGGCCCTGCTGTTCACCCAGTTCGCCGAATGGGGTCACCTGCTCAAGGCCTACCTGGAACAGCGCTGGCGCCAGGATGTGCCCTTCCTGCATGGGGGCAGCAGCAAGATCGACCGCCAGGCCATGGTGGATCGCTTCCAGGAGGATCCCCGCGGTCCCCAATTGTTCCTGCTGTCCCTCAAGGCCGGCGGCGTCGGCCTCAACCTCACCCGGGCCAGTCACGTGTTCCACATCGACCGCTGGTGGAACCCTGCGGTGGAGAACCAGGCCACCGACCGGGCCTACCGGATCGGCCAGACCAACCGGGTGCTCGTGCACAAGTTCATCACCAGCGGTTCAGTGGAGGAAAAGATCGACCGCATGATCGAGGAGAAATCCAGGCTGGCTGCAGACATCGTCGGCAGCGGCGAGGAATGGCTGGGCGGCTTCGACGTGGGCCAGCTTCGCGATCTGGTGGCCCTCGACGACAGCCACTGAGGCAGGCGAAGGTTGAGCCAGCGCCGTTGTGGCTCAGCGGCTGGGGAGCAGCGCTATCTCTTTCTCCCCCAGCACCGGGAGAAGCACCGGCAGGGCCAGCGGCGCAGCAGCGGCTGGGTCCTGACCCATGCGGCGAAGCCAGCGGTAATGGGAGGCAACACCTGCAAGCAAGGACGGGTGGCTGCGGAAGGGAACACCGCAATCACGGCAGGTCTGCTCAACGATGGCGGAGAGCTGGGGGTAGTGGACGTGGCAGATGCGAGGAAACAGGTGATGCTCCACCTGGAAGTTCAAGCCCCCCAGCAGCCAGCTCAGCAGGCCATTGGAGCGGCTGAAGTCCACCGTGGTGGCCAGTTGGTGGTTGGCCCAGGGGCCCATGCCATCGTTGCTGGCAGCGGCGGCGGGGAAATCGGCCTCCTCCACGCAGTGGGCCAGCTGAAACACCACACTCAGCACGATTCCCTGGACCATTGCCGTCACCACGTAGCAGCCGATCACCGCAGCAAAGGAATGGCGCTGCAGCGGCAGGGCAAACGCCAGGGAGAAAAAGATCACCTTGCCGCCCACGAACACCAGCCAGTCGGCAGGGGTCAGCCGGGGCAGGGAATGGTCGCCGCGGCCCCGGCCGGCGAGATCGGCGAAGTCATCGAAGAACTGCCACTTGATCGGCAGCATCCCGTAGAGGGGCCAGAGATAGAGGTGCTGCCAGCGGTGCCACCAGCGGTGGGGCTGATGGGGGGACAGGCGACCGATCAAGCCGAGATTGATGTCGTCGTCATGGCCGGGGATGTTGGTGAAGGTGTGATGCAGACCGTTGTGCTTGTGGGCCCAGATCAGGGAACTGCCGCCCAGCAGATCGAGCGTGATGGCGGCGGCCTTGTTGATCCAGCGGTGGCGTGAATAGGCGCCGTGGCCACCGTCGTGCTGGATGTTGAAGCCGATGGCGGCGATCGCCAGGCCGAGGCAGACCGAGAGCGCCAGCGCCCCTGGCCAGGTCGTCACCTCAAAGACCAGCAGCCAGTACGTAAGGACGTAGCCGCCCAGGATCAAGGCCGATTTGACCACCATGGCCACCGAGTCGCGCCGATCGAGACCGGTGCTTTCGAAGTACGCGTGAACCCTTGCCCTCAGAAGACTGTGAAAACCGTCGCCGGCGCCGAACGTGATGCGATTCAAGGACTCCACGCCCTGCGTCGGGACAACCTAGGCCAGTGGGCCCGGCAGGCGTCAGGATGGGACCCTGAGGCCGGCGGCATGACGAGCTCCTTCCCTGGCGCCACGGGCGCCATCACCACCCAGCTGGGCCAGCAGGGCCTGGGGCAGCAGCCCTGGTGGGTGGAGCAGTGGATGGAATTAATCCATTCCTACCGGTTCAAGAAGCGCCTGGAGCGCGCCTGGACCTACGCCCGCGAGGGCAACGTCGTCTCGATCCGCTTTGAGGGTCGCCGGGTCCATGCCCGGGTGCAGGGGACCGACCCGGATCCCTACAAAGTGAAGCTCTGGCTCGACGTGCTCAACGATGAGGACTGGGGCTACGTGCTCGAGGCCCTGAGCCAGAAGGCGCGCTGGTCGGCCCAGTTGCTGGCGGGGATCATGCCCGCCGATATCGAGAGGGCCTTCGCGGCCAGCGGCAAGCGGCTGTTCCCCTTCAAGCTTCAAGAAGTGCGCAGTGAGTGCAGCTGCCCCGACAAGGCCAATCCTTGCAAGCACATCAGCGCCGTCTACTACCTGATGGGGGATCGCTTCAGCGAAGACCCCTTCGTGCTGTTCCAGCTGCGGGGCCGCACCCGCAGCCAGCTGCTGGGTGATCTGGCCAAGCGACGCCGGGAGGGCGTGGTGGCGCCCGTGGAGCATGCCCCCCATCCGACCCATGCCGCCATCGCCGATCCGGCCCGTTGGTGGCGCTACGACGCCCCCCTCGATCCCGATCTGGTGGTGATCACGCCGGCCATGGAAGGGGAATCGGGCCTCGATGGGGCCGGCCCCCTGCCCCTGGCCGAGGAGCCCCGCTTCCCGGAGGCCAACCAGCTCTTTCTCGACACCCTCAAGGCCCATGGGGCCGGGATGGGCCAGCTGGCCATGGCCCGGGCGATGGCCATTGGGGCGGATGCCGAGGCCTGAGCCGCCCCCCTGGCTGAGCGAGGCCGCCATCGCCACCAGCGGGCGCCTCCTGGCCGGCCACCGGCGGGCGTTCGGCAGGCCGCTGCTGGCAGGCGTGGACGCTGGCCGTACACCGTTGCAGGCGGCCCAGGAATTGTTTGTGGCCGCCACGGTGGTGCTGGCCCACGACGGCGCCGCCGATCCACGCCTGATCTACGCCAACCGCGCCGCCCTGCTGCTGTGGCGCCGCCCCTGGGGCGCCATGGTGGGCCTGCCTTCCCGGCTCACGGCCGAGCCGGCCGAACGCCAGATCCGGGCGCTTG
Source organism: Cyanobacteriota bacterium (assembly GCA_038324725.1). GTDB lineage: Bacteria > Cyanobacteriota > Cyanobacteriia > PCC-6307 > Cyanobiaceae > Cyanobium. The sequence goes on from JBBQIH010000146.1 coordinate 4,671, forward strand.
CCCTGGAGCAGGCCCGCCGCCGCAAGGCCCTCACTGGCTACGCCGGCATCCGCGTCGACAGTGGCGGCCGCCGTTTCCGCATCGAGAACGCCCGGCTGTGGACCCTGCTCGATGGCGGCGGCCAACCCTGCGGCCAGGCGGCCGCCTTCGCCAGCTGGTGGTGGCTGGAGCCGCCCCGTTCCGGTTCTCCACCCCCGCTGGCGGGGAGGCCGAACCCGGTTGGGGGGACCGAACCTGGGGCGTCGGTTCTCCCCCTCCAAGCCTGATGGCAAGGCGGGCACATTGACGGAGCGGGTGGTCCCTCACCCGGCCATCCCCGTCACGTTCAACGGAAGCACAACCATGCGTACCCTGCATTCTTCCCCCTTCGATCTCTTCGACCGGCTGGAGCAACAGCTGCAGACCGCGGAACGGGTTCCCGCTGCCGAGATTCACGAAACCGAGGCGACGTACAGCATCGCCCTGGAGCTCCCCGGCGTTGACCGCGCCTCGATCGACGTCAAAGCCACCGACCGCTCCTTGATCATCACCGCCGAGCGCCGTATCCCCCAGCTGGCCGGAGACGCCGCCGCCGCGGCCGAGGGCAGCCGGAGTTCCCCTTTGCTGAGCGAATTCCGCTACGGCACCTGGAGCCGCAGTTTCCGCTTCCCCGGCGGCATTCAGCGGGAGGCGCTCGAAGCCCGTTACCGCGATGGTCTGCTCACCGTGACGGCACCCAAGGCGCAGTCACTGACCACGGTCAGCGTCAAGGTTGCTGACTGAAGCCCTCACGCCTCGATGCGGTGGGCGGAATCAAGGGAGAGGCCAATCACCGAGATGTAGCTGGTGGCTTCGATCCACCTGACAGTGCCTCTCAGGTCGTAGGTCTCTCCCTCCCCGTCACCCACCACCACACTGCAGTGCTGGCCGACTTTGAGATCATGGGAGGCCTCAATCGCCATCTTCATGCCATCCAAACTGAGGTCGAGGACCTCTCCGATCACCCCCTCGGAGGCCTCCATCGGCTCCAGGTGGAGGCGGGCCGTGGCCAGGCCCGTCGGAGGCTTGAAGCGATCGGAGCGTGAGGCTTCCTGAAGACGCTCTTCCAGGCGGCGGAAAGACTCCCGAAACCGCTCCAGGTCTCCAGTGACCACCTATCGGCTCGTCTTCGGAATTTTCCAATCCATTATCCACCTTGCCGCAAGGCTCGTTACGCATGGTCTAGCAGACCGAAAGGGACTCCGCCCTGCCTACAGTCATAAGTCTGCGGTAGGAGTCTGACCCCATGAGCAGCAGCACCGCCAGCGCCCCGCCCTCCATCGTGGCCGCAGCCGGCCGCCTCAGCCTTCAGTGCGAGCCGATCGCGGCTGACACCACGGCGATCCGCTCCCTCGACTGGGACCGCAGTCGCTTCGACATCGAATTCGGCCTGCGCAACGGCACCACTTACAACGCGTTCCTGGTCCGTGGCGAGCGCACGGCCCTGGTCGACACCAGCCACGCCAAGTTCCGCGACACCTGGATCCCCCTGTTGGAGGGTTTGATCGAGCCCACCGCGATTGATCACCTGATCGTCTCCCACACCGAACCGGACCATTCCGGCCTGATCGGCGATCTGATCGACCGCCACCCGGACATCGAGATCGTCGGATCCAAGGTGGCGATCCAGTTTCTTCAGGACCAGGTGCACCGTCCCTTCCGCAGCCGGGCGGTCAAGAGCGGCGACGAACTGGATCTGGGCGTTCACCCCGCCAGCGGCGTGGCCCATCGCTTCAGCTTCCTCAGTGCCCCCAACCTGCACTGGCCCGACACGATCTTCTCCTTCGATCACGGCACCAGCCTCCTCTACACCTGCGACGCTTTCGGGCTGCACTACTGCTCCGACGACCTGTTCGATGTCGATCCGGGGGCCATCGCGCCGGATTTCCGCTTCTACTACGACTGCCTGATGGCCCCCAACGCCCGCAGCGTGCTGCAGGCCCTCAAACGCATGGAGGGGCTCCCGGAGATCACCACGATCGCCGTGGGCCATGGCCCCCTGCTGCGGGAGCACCTGCCCCTCTGGGTGGGCGACTACCGCGACTGGAGCGGACAGCGCAGCTCCGGTCAGGCCTATGCCGCTGTCTGCTACATCAGCCAGTACGGCTTTTGCGACCGGCTCAGCCAGGCCATCGCCCGGGGTGTGGGCAAGGCCTCCGGCCAGGTGCAGCTCGTCGACCTGCGCGCCACTGATGCCCAGGAACTGGCCGCCCTGATCGGCGAGGCGAGCGCCGTGGTGGTTCCCACCTGGCCCGCCAGCCCCGATGCCGACCTGCAGACGTCCATCGGGACCCTGTTGGCCGCCCTCCACCCCAAGCAGTGGGTGGGCTGCTACGACGCCTTCGGCGGCAACGACGAGCCGATCGACACCCTGGCCGGCCAGCTTCGCAACCTGGACCAGAAATGGGCCTTCGAGCCCCTGCGCATCCGCCAGGTGCCCAGCGGCGCC
>JBBQIH010000147.1:0-7100 GCA_038324725.1 Cyanobacteriota bacterium
CCGTTCTGCCCCAGCTGGGCGTGTTCATCGCCAGCGGCTACGTGTTCAAGCTGGTGGCAGCTCTCGCCGACACGCTGCCGTTCTACCTGCTGGTGGGTTGGCTGAGGCGTTATCTGGAGGTTCCGGGTGACGGCACCGAACTGGGCGAGGTGCCCCTGACTTAGGCAGCGACGGCGATGTTGATGCGCTTGCGGTTACGCAGGCCCCGCTTGATCGATTCGAACTTGACAACACCGTCCACCAGGGCGAACAGGGTGTCGTCGGAACCACGGCCGACATTGACGCCGGGGATCACCGAGGTGCCGCGCTGACGGATCAGGATCGAACCGGCGCTGACGGTTTCACCGCCGTAGCGCTTGACGCCGAGGCGCTTGGAATTGGAATCGCGGCCGTTACGGGTTGAGCCTGTGCCTTTCTTGTGGGCCATGGGGAGAGGGTGGGGGACGGGAAAAGGGAGTGGTCTGGACGCTAGGGGGCCCGATCAGGCGATCGCCTTGCCGCCCACCTTGATCGACTGAACCATGACGCGGGTGAGCTCCTGGCGGTGGCCGTTCTTGCGACGGGTTTTCTTCTTGGGACGCATCTTGTAGACGATGATCTTCTGGCCGCGGCGATGGGCCATCACCTTGAGCTCCACCGTGGCACCCTCCACATAGGGCTGGCCCAGGGTGGTGCCAGACGCATCCTTCACCAGAAGCACATTCTCCAGGGTGACGGTGCTGTCGACGTCAGCGCTGAGTCGATCAAGGTCAACGTAGCGATCGGTCTGGAGCCAGAACTGCTGGCCGGAGGCCTCGACGATGGCGTAGGCGCCGATGGTGTCACTGGTCGCTTCTCCTGTCGCTGCTTCGCTCGAGAGGTCCTGCTGGGGGGCTTGGGTCATCACGTCAAGGGGCGTGGCCAGGCTGGCGGCAGGGAGCCGCCATTGAGCCTGGGCGCACGGAATCGAAAGACAGAACTAAGATCCTCCCGTCTGGGGCTACCTTCCGTCAAGAATCAGCCCGACCAGGGGAGCTCCCCGCCGCTGCGGTCGATGCCCCAACCGGTTCTCAACATCCTCACCGTCATCCAGACCCCTGCTCTGCAGGAGGCCTGTCTCCAGTGGCTCAAAGGTGGGCGCTACCACCTTGTGCAGGCTGACCCTGCCACCGAACCCCTCGTGCAATTGGAGCAGCGCTGCGAGGACGTCGACGGCCTGCTGCTCGAGGAGGGTGCCGTGGAGAAGTGCTTTTTCAGCACCCTGCACGAGCGGGGTCTGGAACTGCCAGCCGTGCTGATCGGGCCCGTCACTGGTGACGTGCTGTTCCATGGGGCCGAAGTCCGCTTGCCCCCCGACCAGCTGGAGCAACTGAGCTACAGCCTGGATGCGGCCGTTTCCCGGTTCCTGCGCAGCCACACCCCGCCAGCCAGCAGCGAAACCCAGGCAACCACCCCCGAAGGCTGGAAACTGTCCAACCGGTTGAACGGACGCCTCGGGTACCTGAGCGTCTACTACAAGCGGGACCCCTCCCGTTTCCTGCGCAACCTGGAAACCGATGAGCGCAGCGAACTGCTCGACTCCCTGCGGCGCAGTTACCGCGATCTGCTGATCAGTTACTTCAAAAATCCGGCCACGGCCAACCAGGCGATCGAAAGCTTCGTGAACACAGCCTTCTTTGCCGATCTACCGATTACCAAGATGGTTGAGATCCACGTGAATCTGATCGAAGAGTTCTGGAAACAGCTCATGCTGAAGGGGCAGAAGAACGACTTCCTGCAGGACTACCGGCTGGCCCTCCTCGACGTCATGGCCCACCTCTGCGAGATGTATCGGCGCTCCATTCCTCCAGACGTGCCGATCCTGCCTGTTGCCATGACCGAAGTATCTAGCCCCATCGCCTAAGCCACTGCCATGACATTCCGCAAGACTTACATCCTCAAGCTCTACGTGGCAGGCAACACGCCCAATTCCATGCGGGCTCTGAAAACGCTTCGCGACATCCTCGAGTCCGAGTTCCGTGGGGTTTATGCCCTGAAGGTGATCGACGTTCTCAAGAATCCACAATTGGCCGAAGAAGACAAGATCCTGGCCACACCCACCCTGGCAAAGATCCTGCCACCACCCGTACGGCGGATCATCGGCGATCTTTCCGACCGGGATCGGGTGTTGATCGGCCTCGATCTCCTCTACGAAGAACTCTCGGACGAGGACTTCAAGCTGGATATCGACGAACTCGAAGCAGGCGGTGAAGCCTCCCCTCCCGAATCCTCCTGAGGCCGTCCTGGCCAGGCCAACTCGCCAGCACACCCAGTCCCCCTTCCATCCCTTCGATGCCGGATCCCAACGACCACGACCCCGCAGCCAACCGGATGCAGATGCAGAAGCTTCCCACGGGGATCGAAGGCTTCGATGACATCTGCCATGGCGGTCTGCCGATCGGGCGATCCACCTTGATCAGCGGCACCTCAGGAACCGGGAAGACGGTCTTCTCGTTGAATTTTCTCTGCAACGGGATCCGCCAGTTCAACGAAAACGGGATTTTTGTCACCTTCGAGGAATCTCCTCTCGACATCCTTCGCAATGCCTCCAGCTTCGGCTGGAACCTTCAGGACATGGTGGAGCAGAACAAACTGTTTGTCCTTGATGCCTCTCCGGATCCCGATGGCCAGGAGGTCTCCGGAAGTTTCGACCTTTCCGGTCTGATCGAACGGATCCACTACGCGATCCGGAAATACAAAGCGAAGCGTGTGGCGATCGATTCCATCACGGCGGTCTTTCAGCAGTACGACGCCATCTCCGTGGTGCGCCGGGAAATCTTCCGGCTGATCGCCCGGCTCAAGGAGATCGGCGTCACCACGGTGATGACCACCGAAAGGGTCGATGAATACGGAGCCATCGCCCGTTACGGCGTTGAGGAATTCGTCTCCGACAACGTGGTGATCCTGCGCAACGTGCTGGAGGGGGAACGGCGCCGCCGCACGGTGGAGGTGCTCAAGTTGCGCGGCACCACCCACATGAAGGGGGAGTTCCCGTTCACCATGGGCAGCCACGGCATCAGTGCGTTCCCGCTGGGGGCGATGCGCCTGACCCAACGCTCCTCCAACGTGCGCCTGAGCTCCGGCGTTCCCCGGCTGGACGAGATGTGCGGTGGGGGCTTCTTCAAGGATTCCATCATCCTGGCGACCGGCGCCACCGGCACCGGCAAGACCCTCCTGGTCAGCAAGTTCGTGGAGGATGCCTGCCGCTGCAAAGAGCGGGCGATCCTGTTCGCCTACGAGGAATCCCGCTCCCAGCTGCTACGCAACGCCACCAGCTGGGGCATCGATTTTGAGCAGATGGAGCAGGACGGTCTGCTCAAGATCATCTGCGCCTATCCAGAGTCCACCGGCCTGGAGGATCACCTGCAGATCATCAAGACGGAGATCAGCGAGTTCAAACCATCCAGGATGGCGATTGATTCCCTTTCCGCCCTCGCCAGGGGCGTCAGCCACAACGCCTTCAGGCAGTTTGTGATCGGGGTGACGGGATATGCGAAGCAGGAGGAGATCGCGGGCTTCTTCACCAACACCTCCGAGGAGTTCATGGGCAGCCACTCGATCACCGATTCCCACATCTCCACCATCACCGACACCATTCTGCTGCTGCAGTATGTAGAGATCCGCGGCGAGATGGCCCGGGCCCTGAACGTGTTCAAGATGCGCGGCTCCTGGCACGACAAGGGCATCCGCGAGTTCGTGATCACTGGCAACGGACCGGAGATCAAAGATTCCTTTGCCAATTTCGAGCGCATCATCAGCGGTGTTCCCCATCGCATCACCACCGATGAACGGGCCGATCTGGGGCGCATCATGCGCAGCGTGGATGGGGAAAACTGACCAGGCTGGCCATCACTCAAGCCAAGGGGATTCGCCGTTCCTTGTCCATCTCGGCCATGGCCGAGGAGCGCTCCACCTGGACCTGCAATTCATCACCGTCGGCGTCCTCGAGGGGCAGATCGAACCAGAAGGTGGTGCCCACGCCAGGTTCGCTGGCCATCCGGGCCTGGCTGCCGTGTTTCTCAAGGATTCCCCTCACGATCGAGAGTCCCAGACCGGTGCCGGCCTCGGTGTGTACGGCGTTCTCGACCCGGAAGAACCGCTCGAAGATCCGCGCCTGGTCGGCCTCGGAGATGCCGCAGCCGCTGTCGGCAATCTCGACCCTCAGTCGGGGCAGGGGGGAGGTGAGGGCACAGGAGGGATGGTCGCCCGGCCTGGCGCCGGGGTCCAGCAGACAGTTGTCGGGCCAGGGGTAGGCCCGCAGCAGCAGCTGGCCGCCTCCTTGGGTGAACTTGAGGGCGTTGCCCACCAGGTTGTCGAACACCTGGAGCAGCAGATCCCAGTTGCCACGGACCCTGGGCAGGTGCTGATCGCTGGCGAAGAACAGGATGACCCCCTTCTCCTCCGCGTTCAGCCGGTAGGTGCGCAGGGTCTGCTCAATGGCCGGGGCAAGGTCCATGGGCTCCAGCTGCCACACCCGGTCGGATTCCAGCCGTGACAGGTCGAGCACATCCGTGACCAGCCGCGACAGCCGATCGGTTTCGGCGTTGGCGATGCTCAGGAATTCCTTCTGCTCTTCGGGGCTGAGCAGGTCGCCCATGTCGTGGAGCGTCTCCACATAGCTCTTGATGTTGCAAAGGGGGGTGCGCAGCTCGTGGGAGACATTGCTGATGAAGCGGCTCTGGGCGGCATTCAGCTCCACCTCCCGGGTCAGGTCCTGGATGGTCATGGCGATGCCCTTGAGGCTCTCGCCACTGGCATCCCGCACCGACTGGAGCACGATGCGGAGGGTACGGGCGGGATCACCGAAACTGCACCGCACCTCCGTGTTGTCCCGCTCGTTCAGGATCAGGCTCTCCAGCGGATCGTGCAGTTCCATCGCCAGCCGATCGGGCAATTCGCCGGCCAGTTCGCTGCCCTCCAGGTTGCGGCCCTCCCAGCGAAACAGGCGCCTGGCCGTTGGGTTGGCCAAAACGATGAGTCCTTCAGCGTCGAGCAGCACCGCCCCATCGGCCATGGTGGCGATCAGCGACTGTTGCTTGACCTGGGCGGCAGTGAGCTCCTCGATGTTGGCCGCCTTGTAGACCTCCAACTGGGAGGCCATGGTGTTGAACCCGTTGAGAAGCTCACCCAACTCACCCCCCACCGGCAGGGCGATGCGGGTCTCGAAGTTGCCACCGGCGATCGAACGCACCCCCCGCAGGAGCTCCTTCACCGGCTGGGTGATGGTGAGGGCGTTGAACACTGAGCCCAGGATCACCAGCACCCAGATGGAGATGAACACCGCCACGGTCACTTCACGGGTGAGGGCGGCACTGGCCAGGAGCGTTTCGTTGGGGTTGATGCCCAGGGCCACCACGCCCAGATACCGGCCGTCGCTCACCATCGGCACGAACACATCGGTGACCTGGCCGTCCGGGGTGAGGTGCTGGCGGATCAGGGGATTGTCGGGGCGGCGCTGGATGTCGGCAGGCAGCTCCAATCGGCGACTGAGCACCCGCTCACCCATGCCAGTGCTGCCACCCATGGGAATGCCCAGGTAGATCACACCATCGGAATCGGCGAAGAAGATGTAGCGGAGGCTGCGGCTGGACTGCCAGAAACGTTCGGCCACCGAGGCCAGTTCTCGGTCGTTGCCCTCCGCCACCAGGGGGGTGACGTTGGCCGACAACAACAGCCCGAGGTCCCGGGCAAAGCGGGTGTCGCTCATCCGGGCATCGCGCTGGATGCCGTTGAGCGCCAGGAAAGTGATGCCCGTCATCAGCAGGCTCACCACCAGGGTGGCGACCGCCAGAAGTTTCGTCTGCAGGCTGAACTCAGCCCACCAGCGCCGCAGGCGCGCCCGCCAAAGGTTCAGGGAATCGGCCGGTTCGGTGCTGGTCCGGGCGGACCCTGGATCGCTGAGCGTCATGGCCGCACCGGCGGTCGCGTCCGCACCTGGTGGCCGATGTCACGGCGGTAGACCATGCCCCTGAAGCCCACCCGTATCAGGCCGGCATAGGCCCGCTCGAACGCGGCGTCGAAGTCCTCGGCCTGGGCCACCACAGCCAGCACCCGCCCTCCAGCGGTGACCAGGTGACCATCCTCATCCCGGCGACTGCCGGCATGAAACAGCTGCAGATCCGGGTCGTCCGCCAGGTCGCCATGGATGGGATCACCACGACGCACCTCACCGGGATAGCCCTCGGCGGCGGCGATCACGCAGGCACTGCAGCGGGGCTCGATCGTCAGCGGAGGGGCCCCCTCCAGACGGCCGGTGGCACAGGCGAGCAGCACCCGGGCCAGCTCCGGGCCCAGCAGCGGCATCAGGGTCTCGCATTCCGGGTCGCCGAAGCGGCAGTTGAACTCGATCACCCGCAGGCCGTCCTCGGTGAGCATCAGTCCGGCGAAGATCACGCCGCGGTAGTCGATGCCCCGGGCCCGCAGGGCCGCCAGGACGGGCTCCAGCACCAGCTGGCGCACCTGCTCCAGCCCTGCCCCATCCAGCAGCCGGGCGGGGGCGTAGGCCCCCATGCCACCGGTGTTGGGGCCCGTGTCCCCCTCGCCGATGCGCTTGTGGTCCTGGGCCGGGGGCAGCAGCACCATGGTGCGGCCATCGGTGAGGGCGAACACCGAGACCTCCGGGCCATGCAGCCGCTCCTCCAGCACCAGGGAGGGGGCGGCGTCGGTTCCGCCGGGAGCGCCGGTCTGGAAGCGGCCGGCGAACACCTCCTCAATGGCCTGGCGGCACTGATCCAGGCTGTCAGCCACCGTCACACCCTTGCCGGCCGCCAGCCCATCGGCCTTCACCACCAGGGGGCGACCATGCCGCTCCAACGCCTCCAGGGCCTCCTGCCGTGACGTTGCCGCCCAGTACCCCGCCGTGGGCACACCCGCTTCCCGCATCAGGTCCTTGGCCCAGCGCTTGCTGGCCTCCAGCAGGGCCCCATCCGCTCCAGGGCCGAAGACCGCCAGCCCCTCCGCCCGCAGCCGGTCCGCCAGACCGGCCGCCAGGGGTGCTTCCGGCCCCACCACCACCAGGTCAATGGCCCGCTCCCGGCAGGCCGCGGCCAGGGCCTCCTGGTCGGTTTCGGCGATGGCCAGCT
>JBBQIH010000148.1:0-6945 GCA_038324725.1 Cyanobacteriota bacterium
AACCGATGCGGCAGGCGGGGGATCAACAGGGGGCAGCGGCGCCCTGCCAGCTGGCGCTTGAGCGGCTCGAACACAGAAGGGGTGTCCAGCATCCCGTGAATCAGCACCAGCGGCGGGAAGGGATGGGGCCGATCCTGAAGGGTCATCGATCGGCCGTGGCGCTGGATGTCACCTACCAGACCAGCTCCGGCAACTCCCGGAACACCTGCCGCACGCCCACGCTCCACTCCCTGCTGAGTTCCTTGAAATAGGTATCTCCTTCACTGAACCGGCGCCGCTGGGTGATCTCCAGGCGGTCCCGCTCGTAGAGGAGCAGATCGATCGGCATGCCGACCGAGAGGTTGCTGCGCATGGTGGAGTCGAAGGACACCAGTACGCACTTGGCCGTTTCCGCCAGCGTGGTGTCGGAATGGATCACACGGTCGATGATCGGCTTGCCGTATTTCGCCTCGCCCGTCTGAAGAAACGGGGTGTCCTCGCCGGCTTCGATGAAATTGCCCTCGGCATACATCCGGAACAGCCTGGGCGCTTCCCCCTTGATCTGCCCGCCCACCAGGAACGACGCATTGAAACTGGAGCCAGACGATTTGAGGTAAGGACCATCCCGCTCCTCAATGGCCCGCACCGCGTCCGACACCAGGCCCATCACCTCAAACATGGTCTGCGCCGTCCACACGTTGGCTTCACCATCGCCGGCCTCGGCCCGCTGGCGCAGCAGACCGATCACCGCCTGGGTGCCGGCCAGGCTGCCGGAGCTGAGCAGCACGAGCACCCGATCGCCCTTGCGCTCGAACACGGTCATCTTGCAGAAAGTGGCGAAGTCATCCAGACCCGCATTGGTGCGTGAATCGGAGGCGAACACCATCCCGCTCTCCAGCAACACAGCCACGCAATAGGTCATGCCGTCCACACCTCAAACGATTCCAGCTCAGAGGGGCCGAAGGTGGTGGTGAGGGCCACATCCGCCGCATCCCGGCCCCGGGCGATCAGGATTCGCCCAATCCGGGGCGTGTTGTTGCGTGGGTCGAACACATGCCAACCATCGCCGAGGTAGGCCTCGAACCAGGCATGGAAGTCCATGGCCGTGTGGGGCGGCGGCACCTCGATGTCGCTCAGATAACCCGTGCAGTATCGCGCCGGGATGTTCATGCAGCGGCACAGGGCGATGGCCAGATGGGTAAAGTCCCGGCAGACCCCTTCACGGCTGTCGAAGGTCTGCAGCGCCGTCTTGGTCGGGCTGGAGCGGCCGTAGTCGAAGCGAACGTGCTGATGCACGAAATCGCAGATCGCCTGCACCCGCCCCCAGCCGCCGGGAACACCCTCGAAGCGGGACCAGGCCATGGGCGACAGCAGATCGGACTCGCAGAAGCGGCTGGCCAGGAGGAACAGAAGCGCTTCCTCCGGCAGCTCCTCCACCGGCTGCTGCACAAGCCAAGGCAGAACGGGATCGGGCTGGCCGGAATCAGCCACCAGCCCGCTGCCCCGCAGTCGCAGCACGCCGGCGGGCGCGACCAGTCGTTGGCAGTGATTGCCGAAAGAATCCACGTACAACTGGAGGGGGACCTCAGGCTCCACCTGGAGCCGGTCGGCTTCCAGCAGATCGGCGGAGCGACTGGAATGCACACCCAGGGTGACGATCATCGGAGTCGCCGCCGGGAAGCGCAACGCCACGTCGAATCCCACCCGTATCTCGAGGGGTTGGTTCGGCAGCGGGGTGGCCTTTTGCGATGTGTCCATGCATCAGCCTAAGGAGCGTGGGCGGGCCTGAAGCGGCGGGAATCCCTCCGCCAGGGCGACCTCCAGCACAGCGGCGAGGCGCTCCGCCCACTCCTGCTGGCCGGCCTCGGTGGCCAGCAGGTCCTGGCGGATCTCCAGCTCCACGTGGGGAATCCGGCGCCCCTCGCCGTGCACCACCAGCGTGTGGTCGCTCGCATCGCTGACGGCATAGGGCTCGTTGTCCCCCACGAGCAAGCCGTGCTCGCGCTCCAGCCCCGGGCGGATCCGACGGGCCAGGCGGTCATCGCGGCCGTACAGCACGCCCACGTGCCAGGGGCGCACCTCCGTGCCGAGCACCGGTGTGAAACTGTGCAGGGTCACGAGCACGCTGGGCTGGCCGCGCCTGAGTCGGGCCTCCAGCTCGGTGGCGATGCAGTGGTGGTATGGGTGGAAGAGCTCGTCGAGCCGCTGCTGCCGCTCGGCGGGGGAAAGGTTGGCGTTGGCGGTGATGGCGGCAGCCTCGCTGTGGCTGACGATCGAATCCGGTGCCTGCGGCGGTCGGTTGGCATCGACCACCAGCCGCGAGTAGTTGTGCAGGATCAGGAAGGCTTCGAGCCGCGCCGAAAGCCGCAAGGCCAGCCCGGCCACGCCCAGATCCCAGGCCACGTGGGTGTCGAGCACCCGCTCATCCAGACCCAGGCCGGCCAGACGACGGGGGATGGCGCGGCCAGCGTGGTCGGCCGTGAGCAGCACGGCCGAGGCACCGGCGGGCCTGACAATCCGGAAGACGGCCGGATCAGCGGCCCCCAGGAGGGGTTCTGGGTGCACCGGTAAATCCATGATCCGAAGCGGTCAGGCAGGCAAGCACGGCCGCTGGTGCTCAGGGTCCAAGCTAGGTCGTGGAGCCTTGGAGCTCGGTGATCCAGACACCCACCTCCATCGACAACAGAGCCGCTCCGCCGAAGCTGCCGGCGATGGGTGGCACAGATTCGGGCCTTCGGGCCACCGCGACGGGGATGTGGGTGTCGCCGACAATGACGCCATGGGTTGGATCGAAGCCCTTCCAACCAGCCCCCGGCAGAAACACCTCAGCCCAGGCGTGCGTGCTGCCGGCCTCCTCCGGTGGAAGCGCTGTGAAGCCGTAACCACTGACAAAACGGGCAGCGAACCCTAAACACCTGGCCGCCTCCATGAACAGGAAAGCAATGTCACGGCAGGTTCCACAGCCACTGTCGAGCGTTTCGGCGGAGGTCTGGACGCCAGGCTCGTCGCGCTTGCGGTAGGAGACCCTCCGGTGAGCCGCCAGATTCAGGCGCTTCAACAAGGTGTAGCTCTGGATGATGTCGCCCGGCTGCCAGACCGTTGCCATCCACTGCAGCAAAGCCAGGCATGGTTCCGCCGTCGCTTCCGTCAGATAGGCCCCCAGAACGGGGCGGTCCTTGGGGACGTAGTCGAAGGGATAGGAAACAGCGTCGTCATCGACAAGAAAGTCGAGTGGAACACGGTCGTATTGCTGGATGATCAGATTGCTTTCGATCAGCAATCTGTCTGCGGCATCGCTGAACGAGGCCATGGCAAGACAATTCCCTTCAACATCACGGTGCCAGCGCAGCTTCGCCGCCGGGCGAATGGAGAGCGAGGAGGTCTCGATGCGCAGATCATGGCCCTCCCGCGGACGCAGACGCAGCGTATGGGTGCCGAGTCGGACAGGGGCGCTGTAGGTGTAGGTCGTGATATGGAGGATGTTGAAGCGTCTCATCAGCTCGCCATGAGGGGGATGATCATTGGGAATAGATCAAGACGCTGTACGGCCCGATACGGAAAAGGCCGTGATAGGGGAAGCCATCCCACTCGCCCACAACGGCTTCAACATCACCGCTTTGGCAGCCATCAAAGCACTCACTATAGCCGTGCCAATCACTGTTGAAGCGAAGTTTCCATTCCTTGGCCGCCGGCAAGCCCACGATGTAGTCCTCCTGGGGCTGATGAAAGAAATTGGCGATCACCACAACATCATCCCCGGGCCCTCCCTGGTCCCAGCGGTGGAAGGCCAGCACATTTCGTGCACTATTGAGGTGAAACACCTGGCTGAACTGACCACAGAGGCCACGGGATAGTCCCTCGACATTGAGCCGGAGACGGATCAGATCCCGGTACAGACGCACAAGGCCGCGAAACTCCTCGCGCTGGTCCCAGTCAACGGGAACCGTATCGCGGAACCAGCCGCCCTCAAGAAACTCCTGCCCTTGAAAGAGCATGGGAATTCCAGGTGCCGTGAACACCATGGCGGCAGCCAGCGTGGAACGCTTCTGGGCATGCCAGCCCGTGGGATCAGCGGGGTTGACATCCTGGGGGATCCGAGACTGCCCATTGGCAACGTCGTCATGGGATTCGCTGTAGATGACGCGCTCGAAGGCATCGTCGTTGTAGCGATAGAGGAGGGCGTCTCGGATACTCTCGAGGGCACGGTCTTCATCCTGGGAGGCAATCACGGCCTGACGGATCGGTTGGACGAAGTGGGGATCCCATTGAGATCCAAAGCCTGCCCCACCAGCCCCCACATCCTTGGTCAACCAATCATTGCTGCGCAGGTCTTCAGCAATGGTGATCCGCCCTGGGTGATGCCGGGCCACGGTTTCGTTGATGGCCTGGAGAATGCTCCAGCCATCGGGGATCTCTTCGGTTCCGGCTTCGCCAATGTTGCGGATGTAACCAGTACTGTCGAATCGAAGGCCATCGAGGTGATACTCCTCGAGCCACATACACACGTTGTCAAGGATGTACTGACGAACTTCCCCTCGGCCATAGTCGGGCCGCGTTTCCCCCCAAGGCGTTTGCGCGCGATCGTCATTGTAAAAATAGATTCCTCCCTTGCCATTCTCAGACCAGCCGTCGAATCTCCAAAGGTCAAGGTCACTGGGGCCAAAGTGATTGAATACAACGTCCAGAATCACAGCAATGCCAGCCTGATGGGCGCGTTTGATGAATCGCTTGAAACCCAAGGAGCCGCCATAGTCGGAATCGACGGCAAAGATATGGGATGGGTTGTAGCCCCATGAGCGTTGGCCAGCAAACTGACCGACTGGCATGATCTGAATGGCATTGATGCCAAGCCGTTTCAGGTGCTGCAGCCGTGCCGTGATGGAATTGAATCGGCCAGGCTGATTGAGATCGTCATCATTGAATGTGCCAACATGCAACTCATAGATGACAAGTTCATTCCAGCGATTCATGGAGAAGTCATCACCATCCCACGAAAAGTCAGGATCGTGAATGATGGCATTACCGACCGAGTTTGTGACCTCACGGGCATAGGGATCAATCCGATTGATCACCCCCCACGGGGTAGCGAGCTGATACTTGTAGTGGTCGCCGATGCTGGCGCCCTCCACGTAGATGGACCAGAAGCCACGTGGTTCGGTATCCATCGGATGGGCGGCACCATCCCAGTTGTTGAAGGACCCTATGACGGAGACATGCTCGGCATGGGGGGCCCAGACACGGAACGCGACCCCGTCTGGAGAAAGCATGGATCCCATGCCGGCAGTGATCAGCGGCTTCGCCATGGTTCCATCCTGCTGAAACAACTCTTTCACAGAGATTTCCTTTCCCATCGACCGTTCAGAAACGTTGAAGCGGGTACCAGAACAGAGGCAGATCTGCTGCCAGATTGATGCACTTTGATGCAGAAGATGACATCTAGGTCATTCCGATCCAGGCCTGGCCTGCCTTCACCTTGGGTTCCGCCCAAGCCTTCACACGCAGGTCGTTCTGCCATCCCTAGGTTGGAGCAGCAGCGGCCGATGGATGACAACCTTTTGGCACCCAAGATCTTGGCACTCAGGAGCCCCACGCTGCAGATTCCCCTCGCCACCAGAACCATGTCCAACAAAGCTGACGCCGCCGCCAAGGATGCGGAGGGCAAACTTGAATCGGCCCTGGGTGAACTGACCGGCGACACCGGTCACCAACTCAAGGGCAAGGCCAAGCAGGTTCAGGCCTCCGCCATGAACGCAGCGGAAGATCTGAAGGATGGCGCCAAGGCCGTGGCCCAGAAGGTCAGCGATGCTGCCGCGAAACTGGCTGACGGTTAGGTCTGACCGGGACGGGCCGACCGGAGACTCGCCGCAGATTCCCTCCATTGGAACAGGCGAGTACGGACCTGCAGAAGGTCATCGTGGTCAAGGACCTCGGCCTATCAGCGGTCCTGGACATCGAGTCCGCGGCCTCCTGATCCGTCGGCGGCCCACGGATTCGATCCCGCGAGCCGGGGCTGCCATGAAGGTCAACCTGAGAGTGGCAGCTCACGTTCATGGCGGCCGTTGGCATCAAGACCGGCATGAAGATCGGTGTGCCGGCTGGGCGCAGCG
The DNA here is from genome assembly GCA_038324725.1 of Cyanobacteriota bacterium. Taxonomy (GTDB): domain Bacteria; phylum Cyanobacteriota; class Cyanobacteriia; order PCC-6307; family Cyanobiaceae; genus Cyanobium. Next base: position 6,087 of record JBBQIH010000148.1, read on the forward strand.
GCTTGCCCGTCAAGACCCTCCGCTATTACGAGGATCTGGGTCTGCTGCCGGCCATCGGTCGCAGCGAGGGCGGCTACCGGCTGTTTGCGGAAGAGAGCCTGCGGCGCCTCGAGTACATCCGCCGGCTCAAGACCTTCGGGCTCAGCCTGCAGGAGATCCAGGGCTGTCTGGCGGTGCACGACGCCGGGGATCTTCCCTGCGGTGACATCCAGATCCAGCTGGAGCGGCAGATCGAGCGGAACGATGCCCAGATCGAGGAGCTGGGGCAGCTCAGGCAGGAACTGCAGGGCTTGCTGGCGGGCTGGCAGAGCGATCCGGCCAAGGAAAGGGATGTGATCTGCGCCAATCTGCGGGTGTGATGGATCCCACCCTTCCTCCTGGCCTCACCGCCGCGTGAAGGAATGCTCCGACACCACACCTGACCCATGGGCCCTCGACAGGTTGGAGAGAGAGCAACGTTCCATGGGGGCTGGATCTATGGCTGATCATCACGATCGGGGGCCAATAACGGGACGTGGACTGCTGCTGGCGGGCGGTGGGGCGTGCCTCCTGGCTCTGGCGGTGGCCAGCCCCTGTTTCTCCCAGGCCTTTGGCTGGCACGGAGCCCAGGGCCCTGCAGCAGGCATGGGCTGGGACGGGACGGGACGGATGGGGCCGAACGACCAGCGCTTCATCGTGATGATGATTCCCCACCACGAGGGGGCGATCGCCATGGCCGATCTGGCCTTGACCCGTGCCCGCCGGCCGGAGATCAAGGCCCTGGCCCGCAGCATCAAAGCCAGCCAGACCCAGGAGAACGCCCAGATGCGGGCCTGGTACCGGCAGTGGTTCGGTGCCGATGTTCCCGCCTGGGGTGGAA
>JBBQIH010000149.1:0-6935 GCA_038324725.1 Cyanobacteriota bacterium
GCTTGTCGGACACGCTCAGAAGGGCCGTGGGAGCCATGACGGCGGCAGGGGCAGTGGAGGAGCCAACCTACGCAGCAGCAGCCGAACGCCACAGTGCCCACGGATCCCTCCGCCCAAGCCCAGCTGAGCGAAGACGACGGCACCGCCCTCTGGGCGGGTCCCTGTCAGGCCGAGCACCGCCTGGTGCTGCTGCACGGCTGGGGCGCCGACGCCGATGACCTGCTCGATCTGGGCACGGAACTCCTCGGTGCCGATCTCGCCAGCCTCAACCTGAGCCTGGTGGCCCTGCGGGCGCCCCTGCCCCATCCGGCCGGCTTTGGCCGCCAGTGGTACGACCTGCAACAACCCGAATGGCCCCAGTTGCCCCAGGCCCGCCGGGACCTGCGGCAGCGGCTGCTGGCCCTGGGCAAGACGGTGCCGCTGGAGCGCACCAGCCTGCTGGGCTTCTCCCAGGGGGCCGCCATGGCCATCGACGTGGCCACCGGCTGTGGCTCCGACGCCTGCGCCCCCCTTGCCCTGGCGGGGCTGATCGCCTGCAGCGGTTATCCCCACCCGGACTGGCAGCCCGGGGCTCCCCGCACAAAAATCCTGCTCACCCACGGCGAGCAGGATCCAGTGGTGCCCTTTGCGGCGAGTCAGGCGCTGGAGCGCTCCCTGGTCGAGGCCGGGGGATCGGTGCGCCGGACCGCCTTCCCAGGCGGCCATTGCATCGATCCCGACCAGATCGTCACCATGCGGGACTTTCTGGAGAGTGGCTGGCGGGGAAGCTGAGCCCTGCGCCAGCCGTCGGAATCAGACGAAGGCGTACTCGTACTCCTCCATCTCCTCCCAGTCGTCGGAGGCGAGGGCTTCGAGGCCTTCGAACAGGACCTCCTCGCCAATGCTGTCGACGATCAGGCGCAGGGACGGAAAGAGGAAGTGGTTCTCTTCGGCGTACTGGGCGCTGAACAGACCTTTCTCCCCCCAGAAGAAGCGGTCGGTGGTGTGCTCGTTACGGCGCACGTTGAGGATCGCCGGAGCCATCAGCTCCGTTTCGGCGATGTAGCGGCGCGCGGCCGTGACCGGTTTGTGGGCACCGGTTTCAAGGTTGAAGGTCGGGACATGGGCGAGAACCCGCTGACCCGCTAGACGACGGCGACTGATCCGCTTGCGCTTCTTGGACATGGCATGGATCCCTGTGAAGGGAGACCGAAAGGTGGAATGGGGGGGGGCTGCAGACGAGCGAGGATCGGCGGGAGCCGACGACGAGCGCCACGGCGGGCCCGCCACCCTGGAGAGATGGCGGGTCCACGTCCACACGACTGTCGACCTGAAGCGGGTCGGAAAGGATCACGGTCGGTAACGCCGGCCTGAACCCCTGGAGGGGTGGTGGCCGGGACAGAGGCGGTACGCAGCTGCCTCTGCTGTAGCCTCGGATGCGAGCGAAGCGCAACACTGGCTGTTACGACTGCAACTTTCCGCCCGTCCGAGGACTGCGAAGTAGTGGTCGTTACCGACACCTTAAAACTATTTTTGCGTTTCGACACGCCTCATTCCGAAATTTCCCGAATGGACGCCGTCCGCGGGTCGTGATGTCTGTCTCAGAGCGGTTTCTGGCGCTGGTGGGTTTCCAGCTTGGTCAGTTCATCGACTGCCCAGAGGTCCGGTCGCTGGTGGTCTACGTCACCCAGCAGGGCGAAACGGGCCAGCCCAGCCTGCTACCGGTCGGCCACTGGCCCCCGGACGAGCGGGCCCTGCCTCCCGTCGACACCGTCAGCCGTCTGCGGGTGCCCGCCGAACAGCGGCGCTGGCTGCCCCTGCGCGATGGCCAGCGCCTGCTCGGTGCCCTGCAGGTGGAGGCCTCCCGCAACCCCTGGCCGGAGCCCCTCGCCCAGCGGCTCCAGGCCGTAGCCCTGGTGCTTACCGAAGCCCTGCGGCTGGATCTGGAGGGGGGAGAGCTACGCCAGCAGCTCACGGAGCGCGAGGAGCAGCTGGGTTTGCTGCTCCACCAGCTGCGCAACCCCCTCACGGCCCTGCGCACCTTCGGCCAGCTGCTGCTGCGGCGCCTCGGACCCGACCACAACGACCGCTCCCTGGTGCAGGGCCTGCTGGCCGAGGAGCGCCAGATCAACCGCTATGTCGATGCCATCAGCGAGCTGGTCCACCCCGAAGGATTGCTCGCCGGCTCCGCCGCCCCCCAGCCCCTGTTGCTGCCGCCGCTGTTGAGCGGGCCGGAGGGCCAGCCCCTGGCCGGGCTGCTTGAACCGCTGCTGCAACGGGCCGCCGCCACCGCCACCCTGCAGGGCCGGGGGTGGCAGGGACCTGAGGCCCTGCCCGACTGGAGCGGCGACAGCGGCGCGGTGGCGGAGATCCTGGCCAATCTGCTGGAGAACGCCTTCCGCTACAGCCCCCATGGCGCCAGCGTGGGCCTGCACACGGCCAGCGACGACGAGCTGCTCCACCTGACGGTGTGGGATGGCGGGCCGGCCATCGCGATGGAGGAGCGGCAGGCGATTTTCGGGCGGGGCGTGCGGGGAACGCGGGGACAGGACCTGCCCGGCACCGGGCTGGGGCTGGCGCTCGGCAGGGATCTCGCCCGCAGCCTGGGCGGCGAGCTGGAGTTGGTGGTACCGCCCCAGGCGCTGGCTGAGGAACTGCCCGAGCTGGGCAACGCCTTCCGGCTCAGCCTGCCGCGGCCGCCAGCCTCAATGTCGCGGCGATGAGCAGCAGACCCACCGATTCGGTCCACTCCACGCAGGCCCCGTAGGTGTCGCCGCTGTGGCCGCCCAGGCGGCGGCCCAGGGCCACCGGAACGAGCAGCGCCGGCACCAGGGCCACCAGGCCAGTGGGCACGGGCCAGGGCGCCAGGCCCGGCCAGGGCAGCAGCAGCAGCCCCGGCAGCAGCAACAGCGTGGGCAACAGTTCCATCGCCAGGGGGGCCCCATGGGCCCGGTGGAACGCGGCGCTGCCACCGGGCCGCAGGTAGGGGAACCAGGCCATGGCGGGCAGGGGCGCCACCCGCCCGCAGACTGCCGCCCAGACCAGGGCCATCGGCGCCGCCGTCCCCAGCAGGGCGAGGGCCGCGGTCCGCAGCAGCAGCACCAGCACCAGGGCCTGCACCCCGCTGGCCCCCACCCGGCTATCAGCCATCGCCTCCAGGCAGCGATCGCCGGCGGCCAGGCCATCGGCGCTGTCCATGACGCCATCCATGTGCAGGCCACCGCTCAGCCACAGGCCCAGCGCCAGCACCAGGGCCACCTGGGCCACCAGGGGCACCCGTCCCTCCAGCCCCCACCACAGCAGGGCCTGCAGGGCGCCGAGAACGGCACCGACCCAAGGCGCGAAACGGGCGATGCGCTCGAAGCGGGGCTTCGGCGCCGGCCAGGCGGGCAGCACCGAATAGAAGATCCAGGCTCCGGCCAGATCCCGCAGCCACGGTGGAGTGCTCAGGCGGGGCATGGGGGCAGGGGGCGGCGTTGCAGGTGGAGCTGGCGGCAGAAACCCCGCGTAGCGTCGCAGCAGACCCGCCTAGCGTCACGGCTGAGCAGGTTCGGCGCCATCGCCTTCGACTTCACGATCACCGCCCGCTGCCCGCGGACCCGGGCCCGCTGCGGCTGCTTCACCACCCCCCACGGTGCCGTGCAGACGCCCCGGTTCATGCCGGTGGGCACCGCCGCCACGGTCAAGGGCGTCACCACGCCGCAGCTGCAGCAGACCGGGGCGCAGATGGTGCTGGCCAACACCTTCCACCTGCATCTGCAGCCGGGGGAGTCGGTGGTGGAGGACGCCGGCGGGCTGCATCGCTTCATGGGCTGGGACGGACCCCTGTTGACCGACTCGGGCGGCTTCCAGGTGTTCAGCCTCGATGCCATCAACCGCATCGACGACGCCGGGGTGGTGTTCCGCTCCCCCCGCGACGGCTCGCGGATCGACCTGACCCCCGAACGCTCCATGGCCATCCAGCGGGCCCTTGGCGCCGATGTGGCCATGGCCTTCGACCAGTGCCCGCCCTACCCCGCCAGCGAAACGGCTGTGGCCGAAGCCTGCCGGCGCACCCATCACTGGCTGGAGCGCTGCATCGTCAGCCACGGCGGTGGCACCCAGGCCCTGTTCGGCATCGTGCAGGGGGGCTGCTTCCCCCATCTGCGCGAAGCCTCGGCCCTGGTGGTGGCGGCGATGGACCTGCCCGGCATCGCCGTGGGCGGCGTGAGCGTGGGGGAACCCGTCGAGGAGATGCACCGGGTGGTCCGGCAGGTGGGTCCCCTGCTGCCGGAGCAGCGGCCCCACTATCTGATGGGGGTGGGCAGCCTGAGGGAGATGGCGATCGCGGTCGCCAACGGCTTCGACCTGTTCGACTGCGTGCTGCCGACCCGGCTGGGCCGCCATGGGACCGCCCTGGTGGCGGGGGAGCGCTGGAACCTGCGCAACGCCCGCTTCCGCCACGACCACGGCCCCCTCGATCCCAGCTGTGGCTGCCTGGCCTGCCGTCACCACGGCCGCAGCTACCTGCACCACCTGTTCCGCAGCGAGGAGCTGCTGGGCCGCACCCTGTTGAGCCTGCACAATCTCACCACCCTGCTGCGCTTCACGACCGCCATGGCACAGGCGATCAGCGAGGGTTGTTTTTCAGAGGATTTCGCTCCCTGGGAGCCCGACTCCCCGGCCGCCCACACGTGGTAGGTTCCGGCCATTGCAATGGTTTTCCTCCAGGCATGGCTCTCTCCCTGCTGGCCGGCTCCGCGCCCCACACCCTCGCCCAGCTGCCCGAGGCCTACCAGGCCTTCGGACCCCTGGTGGACATCCTGCCGATCATCCCCCTGTTCTTCCTGCTGCTGGCCTTCGTCTGGCAGGCCTCTGTCGGCTTCCGCTGAACGCCCAGTCCAGAGCACCCTCGCTCAGCGTCGTTCGCACAGCACCGCCCAGGCAAAGGCCGGCAGTGAGAGCATGCGCCGCCAGCGGCTGGGTTCCTTGATGAGGCGATAGAGCCACTCGATCTGCAGGGTTCCCATCCAGCGAGGGGCTCGGTTCTTGACGCCGGCCCAGACATCAAAACTCCCCCCCACCCCCATCCAGAGGCCAGTGCGGGGTTCGGGCAGCTCCTGAATCCAGGTTTCCTGGCGGGGCACACCCAGGGCCACCAGCACCAGATCCGGACGGCAGTGAAGCAACTGCCGCTGGAGTCCGGGCCAGGCCTCCGCAGGCTGGTAGCCGTGGACGCTGAACACCAGATTCAGTCGCGGCAGGTCGTGGGCCAGACGCTCCCGCAGTTGCTCCATCACCGCCGGACTCGCCCCCACCAGGGCCACCCGCCAGCCCGTGGCCGCCGCCTGCTCCAGCAGACGGTGGGCCAGCTCAATGCCCGGGCTGCGGCGAACGCGATGGGACTGAAGGCCCAGGGCCCACACCACACCGGCGCCATCGGGGATGACCATCCGGGCCGCCTCGATCGCCGCCCCCAGGGCGGGATCCGCCCGGGCCGCCATGGTCATCTCCGCATTGAGGGTGACGATCTGGCCGCCTCCCGCCCCGTGAAGGGCGACAGCATCGCCGAAAACGTCGTTGCTTACATTCACAGGAATGCCCAGAACGCGGGCACGAACCGGCGTGGTCGCGAGGGCTGCCATGGGATGGGGCGAGGGCGGGGAGAATCTATGGCCTGGTTCCACGGCAGCCGCCACCGGCTCGCCCCCTTCTGACGCCACCATGAGCACCACGGAGAGCAACGGCGATCGGGGGGTGGCGGAGGCCCGCCACCTTCTCGAGCGGCTGGACCGCCAGATCGAGCACGTCGTCCTGCGCCGGCAGCATCCGATCACTGGCCTGCTGCCCGCCAGCACCGCCAGCACCGTGCACGGCAACTACGGCGATGCCTGGGTGCGGGACTGCGTCTATTCGATCCAGTGCGTCTGGGGGCTGGCCCTGGCCCACCGCCGCCTGCAGGGACCCTGCCGCCGCAGCTTCGAACTGGAACAGCGGGTCCTGCAGCTGATGCGGGGGCTGATGCGCTCGATGATGCGCCAGTCGCCGAAGGTGGAGCGCTTCAAGACCAGCCTCGAGCGGCTCGACGCCATCCACGCCAAGTTCGACACGGCCACGGGAGATCCGGTGGTGCCCGACGACGGCTGGGGCCATCTGCAGCTCGATGCCACGGCCCTGTTCCTGCTGCAGCTGGCCCAGCTCACCCGCTCGGGGCTGGTGATCGTTCAGACCAGCCACGAGCGCGATTTCCTCCAGAACCTCGTCTACTACGTGGCCCGCGCCTACCGGGTTGCCGACTACGGCATCTGGGAACGGGGCGACAAAGGCAACCACGGTCAGCCGGAGCGCAACGCCAGTTCGATCGGCATGGTGAAGGCCGCCCTCGAGACCCTCATCGGGCTCGATCTCTACGGGCCCCATGGCGACGGCAGCAGTGGCCTGACCATTCCCCACGACGCCATCGTGCGGCTGCGGCGCGCCTTGAGGGGCCTGCTTCCAAGGGAGTCAGCCAGCAAGGAGGCTGACAGCGCCTGCCTTTCGGTGATCGGCTATCCCGCCTGGGCCGTCGAAGATCCAGCCCTCGTGGAGCGCACCAGGGAGAAGATCCGCAGCGAGCTGGCGGGCTCCTACGGCTACAAGCGCTTCCTGCGAGACGGCCACCAGACCGTGCTGGAGGACGTGAGCCGGCTCCACTACGAGCGGGAGGAGCTGGCCCAGTTCGAGCACATCGAATGCGAGTGGCCCCTGTTCCTGGCCTACGAGCTGATCACCGCCTGCTGTGAGGGTCGCTGGAGCGAGGCCCGCCAGTGGCGCCAGCAGCTGGAGGAGCTGAGCGTGCCGGTCGATGGGGAGGCCCTGCTGCCCGAGCTTTACCTCGTACCGGAGCAGCTGATCGAGGCGGAGCGGCGCCAACCCGGCAGCCAGACCAGGGTTCCCAACGAGAACGTGCCCCTGCTCTGGACCCAGAGCCTCACCTG
>JBBQIH010000150.1:0-6910 GCA_038324725.1 Cyanobacteriota bacterium
GAAACGGAACGGCAGCCGGGCCTGCAGATGCAACCGATAGAAGGTGGCCGCATCGGCCCGCAGGCCCACGGCCCGCCGCAGGGGGCGCACCTCCAGGGCGCCGAGGGCCGCCAGCTCCGCCGCCGCCGGCTCCTCCAGCCCCGGGGGAACCACGGCGATGACGTCGAACGGGGAGGGGGTGGCCATCCCCCCATGCTGCTTGCCGGCCTTCGGCCCGGAGGTGGCAAGATGAACAGGCTCGTCTTCGGACGAACTAGGTGGTCCACACCAGTGTCTCGGACAGCGGTTCGATTCCGCTCAGCTCCATTCCCCCGATCCACCGGCTCCGGCCAGTGGGACCTTCCGGGGCTGCAATGGTTTCGACGGGGCATGAGGAGGGTGACTGAAGCCTGCTCGGTAAGAGCGAACCCGTAACAGCGAACAACATCGTTCGTTTCTCCCGTCAAGCCGCCCCTGTGGCTGCCTGACACTCTTAACGGAGACGGGGTGAGGTCAGCCTTGTCACCCAAATGACCCATGGGGCCTGGAAGGGCCCTTTTCAGTGTCTGGCCACCTGCACGGGATTCGAATGACCAGTCGGCGCCCCGATCCCATCGCCGTCCTGCGCCAGCTGGAAGCCCATCGCTTGCCCTGGCTGCTGCCACTGTGCCATGCGCGCATGGCGGAAAGCCCGCTGGCCTTCTTCCGCGGCGCCGCGGCCCAGATCGCCATCGACCTGGCCTGGCAGCCCCATTCCGGGGTGATGGTCCAGCTCTGCGGGGATGCCCACCTGATGAACTTCGGCTTCTGTGCCTCCCCGGAGCGCACGCTGGTGTTCGGCGTCAACGACTTCGACGAGACCCTGCCGGGCCCCTACGAATGGGATCTCAAACGGCTCCTGGCCAGTGTGATGCCGGCCGCGGACAGCCTCGGGATCGCCGCGTCGATGTGGCGGCCTGGCGCGAGGGAGTGAAACACCGGCCCCTGCGGGAGTTCCTCGATGCCATCGCCGAACAGGCCCAGCACAACGACAACGGCCGGGCGGCACGCAAGCTCTGTCAACGGGGCGCCGTTGGGGTGTTCCGATTCCGCCATGACCCTCCCTTACCCTGGAGCCTGGAGTCGTTGGCCAGCCGGGGAGCCGACGCCAGCGAACTGCGACGCTCCGTGCAGCAGTCCATCGAGCACTACCGCGCCTCCCTGCGTCCGGAGATGCAGTGGCTGGTCGGGCGCTACGAGATGTTCGACTTTGCCCTCAAGACCGTCGGCGTCGGATCGGTGGGCACCCGCTGCGCCATCGCACTCCTGCAGGGCCGCGATGACGACGGCCTGCTGATCCTGCAAAGCAAGGAGGTGGGGGCTTCGATGCTGGAGGCCCACCTGGGCCCGAGCGCGGCGCGGTCTCCGGGTGAACGGGTGATACCACACCAACGGCTGATGCAGACGGTGAGCGACAGTCCCTTTGGCTGGGTGGAGCCGTCTCGAGGTGGCGCGGCCAGCGACTGGCGTCAGTATCGCGACTGGAAGGCCATGGTGCAGCTGGAGACCCTGGATCGGGACGCACTGGGCGACTGTGCTGGCTAAGGCCCATGCCCGCTCGAGGCCCAGGGGGACGCCGATGACGCCTTGGCCGACTTCGCCGGGGCCTGCGCCGACCAGAGCCGCGCCGATCACCAGCGCCTGGTGGTGGCGATCGCGGATGGCGAACTGGAGTCTCAGTCGTTGGGCTGAACGGGAGGCTGTTCGACCACGAGGTGGGGGTAGGGCAACGCGATGCCCAGCGTCTGGATTCGTGCCACGACGGCCTGGACGACGGCACTGCAGAGAGTCCGGTTCTCGAACGGACTGGCAATTCAGAACTTGAGCACGTCGTCCGCCCCGCAATCCCCGACCCCCTGCAGGGAGGCCTTCGGGGGAGATGGGTGACCACGCCCGGCACGGCGGCGGTGATGGTGAGGGTGCTCTGGATCCAGGGGTTCAGCGCAAAGACGGCCAGGGCTTCGGCCACGCATCGCTGCAGGGCCGTGGAAGCCCGTGTCGAAGGCCGGCACCCGCAGCCGGCTGAGGTTGCTGCTGTTGCAGGGGATCCAGTCCAGACGTCGTTCCATCAGGCCCTGCACCAGAAGCTCCTGGTTGGGCTCGATGAAGACCTGCTGGTTGAAGTTGGCGGCTGAGAGCCACTCCAGCCAACGCCGCAGGGCCTGGTGGTCGACAGCCGTCAAGGGGTGCCCGGCCGCGGCGGCGATGATTGCTCGATCGGCCCCCAGGGGCCCGGTGCTCCAGAAGAGGCTGCGCGATTCCACTGCCCGTCCCACGCGCAGGCCCCGACGGGCCTGGTCGATCAGGGCGCCGGTGGTGACGCGGCTGCGGTTGTAGCAAGCGAGTGGCGGTCGCCTCCGGATGGGTAGGTCCGCCAGGCGACTGGGCGTGATCTCCAGTCGCTCCAGAGAATCCGGGTCCATCTGGGGCGGGTGGCTTCAGGAAGGTTGAGGCCCTGGGCCAGGTCCGATTCCACCAGGGTGCGGGCGGTGGAGCCAGCCACCAGCATCAGATCGGGGCCAAGGCCGGCGGCCTGGCGCCGGCGCACCTCCTCGATGAAATCGCTCTCGCCCAGAAGGTTGGTTTCGATCGCCACGTGTGGGTGTCGTTGGCGAAAGGCCTTGACAATCCTTTGGGCCTGCTGGACCTCCTCACCAGCAGGAAGGTTTGGCCGCTTTCATCGGCTGCAGGAACCGGGCGACACACTCCTGTCTCGGGCCTGGCCGGGCGGTTCCAATCGTCAGAGGGCCCGCACAGCAGCGAAGGGCGGTGCCGACGTTGCTATGACGAGGTTCTCTCCTGCGACCCCTTCGATGAAACGCTGCATGGAGTCCATGCAGATGGTGGTCGCGGTGGTGGCCCTTGCCGCCGCCATGCCCGGTGTCAGCGAAGCCCGGCCCAATCCCGGCGGTCTGGGCGGCCCGGCCTCCGGAGTTGGGGTGTTGCCGGGTGCCGGGGTACGCCCAGGGGTGGGTTATGGAGCGCCCAGCGCTGGGATGCATCGGCGCTGAACCTCGGCCGCTGCAACCGAAACATGGAACGGCTCTGCGGATTCAAGCTGCGCGCTTGTCCTGACGTCTGCGCTGCGAACGCTTTCAGACCCTCCCTGAAGCGTTGAGCGACCGAACCTTGGCAGGAAGGGTGTCAACGGGCGCCGGTCTGTCGATCACGCCAGGGCAATGCCTGGCTGCATGGGGAAGGGACGCAGATTCCTGGCAGTGGCGGTTCCTTAGCACGTCCAAGGCCATGGAACTGCAGTCAGGCTCACACATGGTTAGAAGCCTGTTCGCGGCCCTGATGGGAGTCTGCTGACACAGGAATGGCCTTGCGGCGAGGGGCTTCAGCCCAGTTTTCTCAACGGTTCTGGGCTGTTTCGGAAGATCAGTGGAGGTGCCGAAGCCCGTCTCAGGACGGAACCGTTTTGATCAGCAACCTGAGAAATGTCTTGGAAATGTCGAAGTCCTCCTCAAACTTCAGCCCGGAGTAGTGGGCCCCCCTCAGTTGGTTCATCCAGATCAGCTCTCCCTTCGCTTCGATGATCTCCTCGTCGGCAGGGTCGTAGAAGCGAATCTGGGCAGTCGTTCCCATGGGCACTTCCTGGAAGCTGCGAATGCACGCTCCGGAACGACTGACATCCCAGAGGTGTCCTGAATAACTATGATCCTTAAACAATACCTCGACTTTTATGAGGATCTGGAAAAAAGGCGCTGAAAACTTGGGTTCACGGGCCGGAAGTGTTGATTCCTTCATGTCCCTGAGATGAGGAGATTGGCTCCAGACAGGTTTCAGTGTTCTGCGGAAATGGGTTCAAAGACTCTACCAAAATCAGCAGTAATGTCTACCTGTACGTGCTCGCATGGGTGCCTTTTGGGTGGCGGTTCGCGGCCGGGTCCCCAAGCCCCCCTGGGCCCCTGCTCAGGGGGTGCCGCCGGCCGTCGCCTCGGAGAAACCGCTCCAGCGCTTTAGCTCCTCGATCGTCTGCACCCCTTCCACCCGTTTGCTCCCCAGGACCCAGGTGGGGTAGGCCTTGATGTCAGCTTCCTGGCAGCGCTCCCTGCCCTCCTTGGTCTTGTCGCACTCCACGTAGGGCAGTTGATTGCCCGCCTGCTGGCCGAAAAGGCTCTTCTGGCGGAAACAGGCCGGGCACCACCAGGCGCCATAGAAAAGTGCCCCGACGCGACGCAGGTGGTCCGTCAGCTCGATCTGGGAACGGTCGGATGGTGCCAGGGCCTCCCCAAGCGTGGGGGTGGTGGAGCTCCCGGCCTGGCCTCCCTGGGCGGGGGTGGCAAGGATCAGCGCGCAGCCCAGCAGGGAGGGCAGTCCGCCCAGAAGCAGCAGTGGCCGCAGCGCCGATGCTCGGGGGGCCTTCTCGGAGGGGGAGGACAAGCGCATCGGCGGGTGAACTGGGCTGAAAATCTAGGCCGCACCCCTGGCCCCGTACGGGCTTCCGCCCTGCCAGGGCGTGTGAATCCAGCGGCCGGACTGAGACAATTTCCTCGATCGACGGTGACTGGCGCCCTGGCGACATGAGCGTGATGAGATGAGTGCCAATGGATACCGCGACTATTTCAAGGTGCTTGGCGTCGAAAGGGGCACCGATGCCGATGGCATCAAGCGGGCCTTCCGCAAGCTGGCCCGCCAGTACCACCCGGATGTGAATCCTGACGATGCCTCTGCCGAGGCCCGGTTCAAGGAGATCAGCGAGGCCTATGAAGTGCTCTCCGATCCCGAAAAGCGACGACGGTACGAGCAGTTCGGCCAGTACTGGACCCAGATGGGTGGCGGCGGCGGGGCTCCAGGTGTCGATGTCGATTTCGGCCGCTACGGCAACTTCGACGACTTCATCAACGATTTGCTGGGCCGTTTCGGCGGCGGCGCCGCGGCCGGTGCCCCCGGCGGTTTCGGCTTCGGCAGCGGTTTTCCCGGCGGCTTCCCCTCCGGATTCGGTGGCGGTGGTGCCGAACGCTCCACCCAGGTGCAGCTCGATGCGGAAGCCACGATCAGCCTGCCGGTGGCCGATGCCTTTCGCGGCTGCGAGCGCACCCTGGCCGTCAACGAGGAGCGGGTGCAGGTGCGCATCCCCGCCGGCGTGAAGGACGGCAGCCGCCTGCGGCTCAAGGGCAAGGGCAACCTGCAGCCCGGCACCGGGCGTCGCGGCGACCTTTACCTCACCCTCAAGCTCCAGGCCCATCCCGTCTGGCGTCTCGATGGCGACCAGCTGCGGGCCGAACTGCCCCTCAGCCTCGACGAACTGGCCCTTGGCGGTGAGGTGCGGGTGGCCACCCCCGATGGAGAAGCCACGATCCAGGTGCCTCCCGGCATGACCCTGGGCCGCAGCCTGCGGCTCAAGGGCAAGGGCTGGCCAGTGAAGGACGGCAGGGGGGATCTGTTGTTCACCCCGACCCTCAAGCTGCCCGACAGCCTCAGCCCCCAGGAGCGGGACCTGCTGGAGCAGCTGCGCCAGGCCCGCAGCGTCGACCCCCGCAAGGACTGGATCAGCGCCGCCCTGCTCTGAACCCCCAACCGGCCCGCCGTTCAGGCGCCGGAAGGGCTTTCCCTAGGATCCGGCCAGTCAGAATTGCCCCATGGAGCTCACCTATCGGCCCCGCCGGCTGCGTCGCACGCCGGCCCTGCGGGCCATGGTGCGGGAATTTCAGCTCAGCGCCGCTGATTTCATCTATCCGCTGTTCGTCCACGAGGGTGCGTCCAACGAACCGATCGGTGCGATGCCCGGCGCCCAGCGCTGGAGCCTGGAGGGCCTGGTGACCGAGGTGGGCCGGGCCTGGGATCTGGGCATCCGCTGCGTGGTGCTGTTCCCCAAGGTGGCCGATGGCCTCAAGACCGAAGACGGCAGCGAGTGCTTCAACGAGGGTGGCCTGATCCCCCGGGCGATCCGCCGCCTCAAGCAGGAGCATCCGGCGATGGCGATCATGACCGACGTCGCCCTCGATCCCTATTCCTGCGATGGCCACGACGGCATCGTCAGCAGCGAGGGCGTGGTGCTCAACGATGAGACTGTCAGCCTGCTGTGCCGCCAGGCCGTGGCCCAGGCCCGGGCCGGAGCGGATCTGATCGGCCCCAGCGACATGATGGACGGAAGGGTGGGGGCCATCCGTGAAGCCCTTGATGAGGAAGGCTTCGAGCACGTCGGGATCATCAGCTACACCGCCAAATACGCCTCCGCCTACTACGGCCCTTTCCGCGAAGCCCTCGATTCCGCCCCCCGGGCCGTGAGCACCAAGCCCATCCCGAAGGACAAGAGCACCTATCAGATGGATCCGGCCAACGGCCGCGAAGCCCTCACCGAAGCCCTGCTCGATGAACAGGAGGGGGCCGACATCCTGATGGTCAAGCCCGGCCTGGCCTACCTCGATGTCATCCATCGTCTGCGCGGCGAGAGCGAGCTGCCCATCGCCGCCTACAACGTCAGTGGTGAGTACGCCATGGTGAAGGCCGCCGCCGAGCGGGGCTGGATCGATGAGCGGGCGGTGGTGCTGGAAACCCTGCTCTGCTTCAAACGCGCCGGTGCTGATCTGATCCTCACCTACCACGCCTGTGATGCCGCCCAGTGGCTCCGCGACAGCTGAGCCACACCGCTTGAATGGGGTGATGAAACGACGTTTCCCCTTCCGATGACACGTCTCGGCCACGTGGCGGTGCGGGTCCAGGACATGGAGCGTGCCAAGCACTTCTATGAGGGGCTGGGGCTGCGCCTCACCTGGGATGCCCAGGACTGGGCCTACATGCAGTCGCCCGGCAACGGCGACGGCATCGCCCTGCTCAGCCCCACCTACACCGCTGCCGGCCCCCACTTCGCCTTCCACTTCTGCGACCGCGCCGAGGTGCAGGCGGTGCACGACCGGCTTGAGGCGGCGGGCCACCGGGTGGGGCC
>JBBQIH010000151.1:0-6882 GCA_038324725.1 Cyanobacteriota bacterium
CAGGAACCCCGGCTGGATCCCTCCCTGACCGTGCTGGAGCAGGTGTTCGCCGGGGATGGGGAAGCCATGGCCCTGCTGCGGGAGTACGCCGGGGTGAGCCACCAGCTGGCCAGCGGTGCCGAAGACGACCAGCTGCTGGCCCGCCTGAGCGCCCTGCAGCACCGCATGGACGGTTGCCAGGCCTGGGACCTGGAGCGCCGCTGCCGGGAGGTGCTGGAGCGCCTGGGCATCGACGCGGCCCACCAGGAGCGCACGATCGGCGAACTCTCCGGCGGCAACCGGCGCCGTGTCGCCCTGGCGGCAGCCCTGGTGGCCGAGCCGGAGGTGCTGCTGCTGGATGAACCCACCAACCACCTCGATGCTGAAGGGGTGGAGTGGCTGCAGAGCTACCTGGATCGCTTCGCCGGCGCTTTGGTGCTCGTCACCCATGACCGCTACCTGCTGGATCGGGTCACCCGCCGGATCGTGGCGGTGGAGCGGGGCGAGGCCCGGCCCTACGAAGGCAACTACGGCACCTACCTGGGCCTCAAGGCGGCCGAGGAGGAGGCCGAAGTCTCCACCGCCGCCAAGCTCAAGGGCACCCTGCGGCGGGAACTGGCCTGGTTGCGCCAGGGCCCCAAGGCCCGCAGCACCAAGCAGAAGGCCCGGCTGCAACGCATCGATGCCCTGCTGGAGGCCCCCGCCCGCCAGGGGCGCACCAGCCTGGCCATGGCCGCCACCGGCCGGCGCATCGGCAAGCGGGCGATCACCGCCGAGGGGCTGGCGGTGGCCGTGGGCGAGCGCACCCTGCTGCGCGACTTCAGCTACGACTTCAGCCCCGAGGACCGGGTGGGGATCATCGGACCCAACGGGGTCGGAAAATCCAGCCTGCTGGAGGTGATCGCCGGACGGCGCCCCCCCAGCGACGGCCTGCTGGAGCTGGGGGCCACGGTGAAGCTGGCCTACTTCGACCAGCACAGCGACGTGCTGCTGGCCAAGGACGGCAAGCGCAAGGTGATCGAAGTGGTGCAGGAGGCCGCCAGCCGGGTGCAGGTGGACGGGGTGGAACTGACGGCCTCCCAGTTGCTGGAGCGCTTCCTGTTTCCCCCCGCCCAGCAGCACCAACCGGTGGCGAAGCTCTCCGGCGGCGAGCGGCGGCGCCTGCACCTCTGCCGGCTGCTGATCGAGGCCCCCAACGTGCTGCTGCTGGATGAACCCACCAACGACCTCGATGTCCACACCCTGAGCGTGCTGGAGGAGTTCCTCGACGATTTCCGCGGCTGTGTGGTGGTGGTCTCCCACGACCGCTGGTTCCTGGATCGCACCGTCGACCGCCTGTTCCACTTCGAGGACGGCCGGCTGGAGCGCTTCGAGGGCAACTACAGCAGCTGGCTGGAACGGGCAGCCGGGTCCCCAGCCCAGGCCTCAGCACCCGCTGCCGCGGCCCGGGAGTCCGCCAGGCGATCGACGCCATCGGCAAAGGCTGCGGCGGTCGGGCCCCGCCGGCGCAGCTTCAAGGAGACCCGGGAGCTGGAGCGCCTCGAATCCGAGCTGCCGCAGTTCGAACAGCGCCGCCGCGAGCTGGAGCAGCACCTGGCGGCCCCCAGTGGCCCGGATTACGCCCGGCTGGAGGAGATGACCCACGAACTGGCGGCCCTGGTGGAGCGGATCCACGCGGCGGAGGAGCGCTGGCTGGCGTTGAGCGAGCTGGCCACCTGAAGCCGGTGCCTCAACCAAGGGTGTGCGGGAACCCACAGGAAAAGGCGGTGCCCCTGCCACGACCGTATGGTGTCTTCGGTGAGTTCCGGCTCGTGAAGGCCGGTTTTTGCATGAAGACGATCGACGATCACATCGAGAAGGACAAGGTCGAGATTGAGTCGGCCAAGGCCGACGGCAATCTCGGCAAGGTGCGCCACCTCGAGGAGGAGCTCAAGGCCCTCAACGAATACAAGGAGCACCACCCCGAGGACAGCCACGACCCCAGCCCCCTTGAGGTGTACTGCGACCTCAACCCCGAAGCGCCCGAGTGCCGGGTCTACGACGACTGAGGCCCAGCGTCAAACGATGCCCAGCTGCTTCCAGACGGCGGCCAGCAGGGAATTGAGACCCTGGGAGGCGGCAGCGGAGATGACGAGGGGGGGCTGGCCGGTATGGGCGGCAATGGCAGCCACCCGCTCCTCCAGTTCCTCGTCATCACACAGCTCCATCTTGTTGAGCACCACCAGGCGGGGGCGATCGCTGAGCCCATTGCCATAGGCGGACAGCTCCTCCTCCACCACCAGCAGATCCCTGAGCACATCCTCGCCGCCCGCATCCACCAGATGCAGCAGCAGCCGCGTACGCTCGATGTGGCGCAGGAATTCATGGCCCAGGCCGGCGCCGCGGGCTGCCCCCGCGATCAGTCCGGGGATATCGGCAAAGACGGTGCCGTCGCCGCTCGGCCGCCGCACCACGCCCAGATTGGGCACCAGGGTGGTGAAGGGATAGTCGGCGATCTTCGGCCGGGCGGCCGAGAGCACGGCGATCAAGGTGCTCTTGCCCGCGTTAGGCAGTCCGATGATCCCCACCTCGGCCAGCAGCTTCAGTTCCAGCTGCAGTTTCCATTCCTCCCCCTCCTTGCCCTCGGTGAACTTTTCCGGGGCCCGGTTGCGGTTGCTGAGGTAATGGGCGTTGCCCAGCCCGCCCCGGCCACCGGCCGCCACCAGCAGCTCCTCGCCGGCGTTGGTGAGATCGCCCAGCAGGATGCCGGTGCGGCAGTCGCGCACCTCCGTGCCGCACGGCACCCGGATCGTCAGGGTGGAGGCACTGGCTCCGGAGGAGCGGTTCGAGCCGCCGCGCCGGCCGTCATCGGCGGCGAACAGGCGCCGGTACTTGAAATCCAGCAGGGTCTGGAGGTTGGAATCGGCCAGGAGGAGCACGTCACCGCCGCGACCCCCGTCGCCGCCGGAGGGGCCGCCGGCGGGCACGTATTTCTCACGACGGAAGGCCACGATGCCGTCGCCGCCGCGGCCGGCGTGCACGGCGATGCGGGCCTGATCGATGAACTGCAAGGAAGGGTTTCGGCCGGGGCTCTGATGAGGAACAACCCTAGGATCCCCCGGTTGCAGCGCATGTTTGGCCGAGGTCCGCTTCCACAAGGTCGGCAAGACCTACCCTCCCCGTCGCGGCGGCAGCCCGGTGGAGGTGCTGCGCCAGCTCGACCTGCACATCGAGGACGGTGAATTCCTGGTGCTGGTGGGCCCTTCGGGCTGCGGCAAAAGCACCCTGCTGCGGCTGCTGGCGGGCCTGGAGGCCACCACTTCGGGCGAGATCTACGTGGGCGAGCGGCCCGTGAGCCGCCTGCGGCCCGCCCAGAGGGATGTGGCGATGGTGTTCCAGAGCTACGCGCTGTACCCCCACCTGAGCGTGGCCGACAACATCGGCTTCGGCCTGCGCCGCAGCCGCCATCGCAGCCTGCCCCAGCAATTGCAGGACAGCCTGCATCGGGCCAGCCGCCGCCTGCCGGCGGCCCTGCGGATCGATTCCGAGCGGGAGCGCCGCATCGAGACGCGCATCGATGAGGTGGCCACCACCCTGGAGCTGGAGCCCCTGCTGCAGCGCCGGCCCAAGGAGCTCTCCGGGGGCCAGAAGCAGCGGGTGGCCCTGGGCCGGGCCATCGCCCGCCAGCCGGCGGTGTTCCTGATGGATGAACCGCTCAGCAACCTCGACGCCAAGCTGCGCACCGGCACCCGCACCCAGATCGTGGAATTGCAGCGGCGCCTGGGCACCACCACCCTTTACGTCACCCACGACCAGGTGGAGGCGATGACGATGGGCCACCGCATCGCCGTGCTCAACGAGGGCCGGCTGCAGCAGCTGGGCACGCCGATGCAGCTCTATCAATGGCCGTCAAACCTGTTCGTGGCCCAGTTCATCGGCAGCCCGGCGATGAACCTGCTGCCGGTGGAGGTGGCCAGCTCCGCCCAGCTGCTGCTGGGGGGACGGCGCTTCCCGGTGGAGGGGCCGATGGCGGACCTCCTGGGGGACTGGATCGGGCACCAAATCACCGGCGGCCTGCGGCCCGAGCACCTGCGGCTGGCCCCCGCCACCAACCGCAACCTGGCGGCGGAGGTGAGCCACTGCGAGGCCCTGGGCAACGAGCAACTGGTCACCTGCCGGCTGCTGGAAGGCAGCCACCTGGTGCTGATGCGGGCCACACCAGACCAGAGCCTGACCGTCGGCCAGACCGTCCACCTCGACGTCGACCCCATGGGCTGGCGGCTGTTCGACGGCCTCGGAGCCGCCCTGTTGCCCACCGATGTCGCGGCGCCCCTCCGGCAGGAACCCCAGCTGCCCGCCATCAACTTCTGAGCCGCGCGGCCCGGGCCTCACTTCACCCAGATGACGCTGCAGCCGGGGCCGCCATCCCCCTGCTCGGCATCACTCACCCGCTCCACCCAGGCCAGGCCAGAGAGCCAGTCCCGCAGGCCCCGCTTGAGCTTGCCCGTGCCGATGCCGTGGATCACCCACACCGGCCCGTTGGCCCCCCGCAGGCGCTCCTCCACCGCCGCCTCGGCCTCATGCACCCGCAGGCCGCGCACGTCCACCGTGTTCCCCTCGGTGCGCACGTCCGGGCCGCGGCTGCCGGGGGAGCGACGGCTGCGGATGCGCACCTGGGGCGACGGCTCGGGCGGCGCCGGCTTCTCGCCGTGCAGTCCCTCGATCGCGGCCAGCGCCACCGTGAGCCGCAGCACACCGCAGCGCACCGTGAGCTCAGTTCCCTCCTCCGAGATGGCCAGCACCTCGGCGGCCTTGCCCAGGGCCAGCAGCCGGATGCGGTCGCCCACCCGGGGCCGCCAGCCGCCGTGGTCGCGCTGCTCCGGCTGGGGCCGGTGCTGCTGCTCCAGCCGGCGCAGGCGCTGGCCGGCCTGGCGGGCCGTTTCCCCCGCCACCCGCCCGCCGACGCGCACCTCCTGGCCCACCGTGCGCAGCCGCCGGATCAGGCGCCGCACCTCCCCCTGCCCCTCCCGGATCGACAGCTCCAGCCGCTGGCGGCGCTGCTCCTGCAGTTCCGCCGACTGTTCCTTCTGCTGCGACCAGCGTTGCAGCAGTTCCTCGTGCAGCAGCTCGGTGCGGGCCAGCAGCACCGCCGCCGCCTCGGCCGCCTCCTGCTGGCGCTGGCGTTCCTGCTCCAGCCCCTCGATCACCCGGTTCACGTCGCCTTCACCGCCGGGCTCCAGCTGGGCGGCGGCCGCGGCCAGCACCCCGGGGTCGAGCCCCAGGCGGGAGGCGATCGCCAGGGCGTTGCTGCGGCCGGGGATGCCCCATTGCAGCCGGTAGGTGGGCGAGAGGGTCTCCACGTCGAAGGCCACCGAGGCGTTCTCGAAGCGGGAATCGGCGTACTTGAGCGCCTTGAGCTCCCCGAAGTGGGTGGTGGCCACCGTGAGGCGGGCGCGATCGGCGAGGTGGCGCAGCAGGGCGGCGGCCAGGGCGCTGCCTTCGGTGGGATCGGTGCCGGCCCCCACCTCATCGAGCAACACCAGCGCCGCGGCACCCTGGGCCAAGGCAGCCCCCTCCGCCAAGGCAGCCCCTTCCGCCAAGGCAGCCAGGATGCGGGCGATGCGGCGGATGTGGCCGCTGAAGGTGGAGAGGTTCTGCTGGAGCGACTGCTCGTCGCCGATGTCGGCCAGCACCTGGCCGCACCAGGGCAGCCGGGGGGTGCCGCTGCAGGGCAGGAACAGGCCGGCGCGGGCCATCAGGGCCGCCAGGCCAAGGCTTTTGAGGGTCACCGTCTTGCCACCGGTGTTGGGGCCCGTGATCGCCACCACCCGCAGCTCGGGGCCCACGCTGATGCTCACGGGCACCACGGGCCGGCCGCCCTCCCGCCGCTCCTGCCAGAGCAGCAGGGGGTGGCGCAGCTCCCGCAGCTCGAACGGGGCCTCGGCCGTTTCAGCCAGCTCGGGCCTCACGGCCCCCAGCCACTGGCCGTAACGGGCTCGGGCCAGGCCGGCATCGAGCCGCACCAACACCTGCTGCAGATGGCCCAGCGGCTCGGCCTGCTCGCCCACCAGGGCACTGAGTTCGCTGCGCACCTGGCGCTCCAGCTCCCGTTCCTGGCCCTCGGCGTCACGGATGCGATTGCCCAGGGGGATCACCGCCTGGGGCTCCACGTACACCGTGCTGCCGGAGGCGGAACTGTCGTGCACCAGGCCGCTCACCTGGGCGGCGGCGCCGGCCTTGACCGCCAGCACCGGCCGGCCGCTGCGCTCGCTCACCACCGTGTCCTGGAGCAGGGAGGCGTAGCGACGAACCAGCTCCTGCAGCCGCTCGCGCCGCTCAGCCCGCAGGCCCAGCAGCTGGCGCCGCACCGCCTCCAGGGAGCCGCTGGCCCGATCCGCCACCCGGCCGCCCTCCTCCAGGCAGAAGTGCAGCCGCTGCTCCAGCTCCGGCAGGGTGCGCAATTCGACCACCAGGGCCGTGGTGATCGGACGCAGCTCGAGGTCCTCGATCTGACGCCGCAGCCGCCGGGCCGTGGCCAGGGTGGAGGCCAGCGCCAGCAACTCCTCGCCGCCAGCGCAGCCCCCCTTGGCACAGAGGGCCACCGTGGCGGCGATGTCCTCGGCCCCCTGCAGGCTGAGACCGCCCTCACTGAGGCCATCGAGGGCCAGCAGCTCGGTGGTTTCCAGCAGCAGGCGGCGGCTCTCGGCAGGATGGTCCGGCAGGCCGAGACCAGCACAATCGCGCCGGCCGGCGGCGGTGCTGGCGAAGCCGGCCAGGTGGGCGGCCAGACGCGGCCACTCCAGCAGCTCCAGCGTGTCCTGATGGATCTCGCTCACCCAGCCGGCGCCAGGGAGGACGGGGCGGGGATGGCGGCGGCTCCCACGTTGGAGGGAATGCCGGCGGCAGGCTCGTACAGCATCTCCA
>JBBQIH010000152.1:0-6815 GCA_038324725.1 Cyanobacteriota bacterium
CTGTTCTGTGGGGAGTCGGCCACGGATTGGAAGACACTCTGCTGCTGGGGCGACTTGCGGAACGTGGGGGGCAGATTGGTGCCATGAGTGAACCCAGCCCTCGTGGCCGCTACCGGGTCCGACCCGCTGACAAGAACGAGACCACCGTTCCCAACGAGGTGCTCGGCCCGCTCTTCGATCACCGTGACGAGGCCGAGCGCTATGCCCAGAACCTCTTTCTGACCCATCGGGCACCGGTGATCGTCGAGAAGCTGGCCCCGGCGGGGTGCTGGCTTCAGCTCGGGACCATCGGCTGAGCTGTTCCCTCCAGCTCCTCGAGGCTGGAGGCGGCCCGCAGCCGGATCAGATAGGACAGGTTGGAACCAACACCAGTTCCCCGGTATCGGCCACTGACCGGCGCCGCCAAGTGGTGATCCGGTGCGGCGGCCAGCACCACGTGGCCATCGGCGACCGCCAGACCCAGGCTGGGGTCGAACCCCCTCCAGCCGCCTCCCGGCAGGTACACCTCCGCCCAGGCGTGCAGCTCGTGTTCGCTCACCTCCGGGGGATGGTGCATCGAGTAGCCGCTGACGAACCGCGCCGCCAGGCCCTGGCTGCGACAGGCCGCGATGAACAGCACGGCGGTGTCCCGGCAGGCTCCGGTGAGCGTCGCGAGGGTCTCCGCCGCTGCGGTTGGCTCCCCTTCCAGCCGACCCACATGGTGGAAGCCGTGATGAATCTCGTCGGCCAGGGCGCTGAGGAAGGCGGTGGCCGATCCGTCGACCTGGTCGGCGATCGTCTGGGCCCAGGCACGCACAGCCGGATCGACCTGGTCATGGCGGCAACCCGCCAGGGAGCAGGCCTCCGCCTCCGGGTAGGTCACCGGCAGATTCTGGGCTTCCCTGTGGGTGACGATCCAATCGAAGGGATTGCTGCGCAGAGTTTCCAGCAGCATGTCCACCTCGATCGTCAGCTGATCCCTCTCCTGCTGGAACCAGGCCACCATGGCGTCGGTGCCATCGGGCTCTAACACCCGCGTGAGGCCAGCGGCGGGATCCACCAGCCGCAGATGGTGCTCCAGGATCCTCTGGCTGCCGTCCTGACGGGGGGTCAGGCGCAGGGTCATGGGCTCGAGGAAGACAGGCCGTTCGTAGGTGTAGCTGAGACGATGCTGAATGCGGAAGAACATGATTCAGCCCATGGCCTCGCGCAGGGCGTTCTGCAAGTCGTTATCCATGACGTACGTGTGCAACGGCTCGCTGTCCAGATCCTCGACGAGGGGGTAGAAGCGCACCGAGAACCAGGCCTCGAACAGTTCAAGGCTGCGGGGGTGGGGCCAACGGTTGCGGTCACGGCACCAGAGTTCGAGTTCGGCAGCGAAGATCTGCCCGTAGCTGTCCAGCAGCCGGTCCTGAGCTTCCACGTCGCTGTCGTAGGTGGGGATCAGGTAGAGGCTGTGGTCTTCCCCCAGACCTTCCATATCCTCGCGGGTCCAGAAGGGCCGGGTCCAGTCCACCATCGGCTGCCGGGGCGCCACCGCGATCGCGCAGCGGTTGAGAACGGCCATCGATGAGTTGTTTTTCGCTATCTGAAAGCTAGCGAGGCTCGGCCTTGGGGGCACGGGGGAATCACGATGGAGGAGAGCCTCGCTGCCATCCGGGCTGGCGCCGCCGTGAGACGGAACCAAAACGTGCACCATCACGCTGTTGCCAGCTCAGGTGGGTCATGGCCACGCTGTGTTCATCGCTACCCCCCCCTCGGTGGCTCCCGCTGCCCTGTCGTCCCATGCTCCTGCGCCGGAATCCCCTTCTCCACAGCGGACACCCCAGAGGCCGATGGCCTCAGCTCCCGATTCCCGTGCGGGGGAGCCTGCTGGCTGGCCTGATGGTCAGCGCACTGCTGGCCCCTGCGCCGGCGAGCACGGCCCAGCAGGATCCCAATGCCAGGCTGATCTACAGCCTGTCCACCCAGTGTGCGCTGAGGGGGGCCGCTCCCGTGACCTGCACCGTGGAAGCGGTGGATACGGGTGCCGCCACCCTCTATCGCCACCGCATCGGCACCAGCGTCGAAACCGTTCGCATCACCGCTGAACCGGTGACGATGGCCATCTGGGCCCACGACACCAGGAACTGGCAGCCCCTGCGCGGTGCCTCGGCCCGCTTCTCCACCAACACGGTCTGCTTCAACGGCAAGGACCTGTGCGTGGTCAACCCCAACTACCTCAACAGTGTGCGGGAGGATCGCTCCAACACCCGTCTCCAGGGCCGTGACCTGGTGATGGTGCACTTCGGCTCTGACGGCCGGGTGGACGCCAGCTGCTACGACGACGCCTGCGCGCTGTTGGTGAAATGAAACGTCTGACTGGATTCGTCCTGTTGATGGCCGGTGTGATCGCCTCCCCGGTCGGGGCTGCCCTGGCCCTGGAACTCACCACCGCTTCCCAGGTCCCGATGTTGATCGCCAGAGGCGGCGGTGGTGGACGTGGTGGCGGTGGTGGTGGTGCCAGGGTTGGTGGCGGTGGCGGTGGTCGCGCCGGAGGTGGTCGCGCCGGAGGTGGCGGATCGCTTGGCCGCAGCGGTTTCCAGGGATCCGGTGGCGCCGGCGGCCTCAATCGGGGTGTCACCAGGCCCGCCGGTGGCTGGAGCAGCGGGGCCCGCGGTGGCCTGGGGACTCCCTCCCTCAATCGCCCCGGAGGCGTGGGATCGATCGGTGCCGGCCGCCCCGGTGGGGTGGTGGGCACCCCGGGCCTGAACAGGCCCGTCGGCACCGGAACCATCAACCGCAACGTCAACGCCAACCTGAACCGCAACGTCAACGTCAACCGCAACGTCAACCGCACCATCAACCGCGGTTGGAACCGGGCTGTCAACGCCAACGTCTTCGCCGTCAGACCGGGCTGGGCCCGTCCGGGCTGGGGTGTTGCCCGGCCCTGGAGCCACGGCTGGTATGGCGGCTGGGCCACCCCCTCCTGGGGCTGGTGGGGCGGTCGGGCTGCGGCCTGGGGCGTGGGAACCCTGGCAACGGCCGCCATCATCAATAATGCGGTGGATGCGGCGGTGGCCAGCAACCAGACCACCATCGTGGTGCCCAGCACCGACTATCAGTTGCTCTATGGAACGGTCCAGCCTTCCGGCACCTACGGGGTCTCCTTTGCTGTCAGTTCCGGCGACAGCACCTATCAGCTCTCGGCCGACTGTGAGTCGGGTTTGCTGAACGGCCAGGTGCCGGAGAACGCCCAGGAAGCGGAGCTCCTCAATGCCGCCTGTCAGGTGGCCTTCGGGACCGCGTCCTGAGCCAGCTGATCACCAGGGCAGGGGGGCGCGCTGGGAGCCGATGCTGCAACCCATCTGCTGGCCCAGCAGGGCCCCGAGCGGCACGGCCCAGGTGCGGCCGTCCTGGCGGGACGCGGCATAGCCCAGCCCGCCGCCGATGATGCCGCCCACCAGCCGGCCCACGTTGCAGCGCTGGGCTGTCTGGGCCTGGACGTAGCCGGGACCGACCGGCACGTTGGCCTGGTAGCGGTCGACGTCGTAGTCAGCCCGGTAGCCGCCGCCGTAGCCATCCCCATAGGAGGAGGGGTTGGGCAGGGTGGGTACGGGGTAGGGAACGCGGCGGCTGTCGACCTGGCGGGGGACGCCGGTCTGGCCCCAGGGACCGGCCCAGGCCTGCAGGGGGGTGGCGAGCAGGGTCAGGACGCTGGTGGTGCCCAGCAGACCAGCGAGGCGGCGGGAGCCCTGACGAAAGATGGTGTTCATGGTGGTTCGCGTTGTGAGGAGCGACCCCAGAGGTGGGGATGACATCAATCAAGCGAAGTCATGTGACCGATCCATGAACGGGTCCCCGGCGATGTCCGACAAGATGCGACTCGCCTGGAGCAGCCCCGCCCTCTGCATCGCTTGTTATCGACCCCTGGTCAGATTGCCCTGCCCTTGCCAGCGTTGACGAGAGGGGGGAGGACCCGATGAGCTGGAGTGAACTGGAGCGCCTCGTTGATGAGGCTGAAACAGACGAGGTGATCCGCCGCGGACTGCGCCATTGCCGCTCCAGAGCGGAACTGCTGCTGGCAGCCCGCCGGCTGGGATTCCGCGTCACCCGGGTGGATCTGCGGCGGGCCTGGCAGCTGCAGGATCAAGCAGGCTGATCTCAGCGCAGACGCACTCGGCCGTGGGCCTGAGCCGGAAACCCAGCTTCTGGCAGACGTGCTGCATGCCCCTGTTCTCGTGCAGGATCTCGGCGCAGATGCGCTCAAGCCCCTCGGCGCGGCCAATCGCAATCAGCAGTCCCAGCAGGGCGGTGCCCAACCCCTGCCGCTGCCAGGGATCGGCGATCAGCATGGCGAACTCGGCGGCGTTGTCGTCGTGAATCCTGCTGAGCCGGCCCACCCCCAGCACCTCAGCCGCGGCGCCGCTCTGCCCTGGGCGCTCCACCACGAGGGCCATCTCCCTGTCGTAGTCGGTGAAGCAGATCCGAGTCAGCCGTTCGTGGGCGATGCGGTGGCCCAGGGTCATCAGATGGAAATAGCGGAAGTAGATGCTCTGCTCCGAGAGGGTGCGGTGGAAGGCCACCAGCATGGGTTCGTCCTCCGGCCGGATCGGCCGCAGCGTCACCGGTGATCCGTCAGGCAGGTGCCAGGGGCGCACGTACTCGCTCGGATAGGGCCGGATTGCAGGCCTGGGGGTGAAGCAGGTGGCCCCGGAGGAAGGCTGCAGCAGCACCCGGGCATCGAGGGCCACCATCGATCCCTTGCCGTTCCCAGGTGCCACCCGAAGGGGGTTGATGTCGAGTTCGAGGATGGCCGGGTGCTCCAGGACCAGCCGGCTGAGGCGCACCAGCAGTCGCTCGAGTGCCGCCAGATCCACCGGTGGCCGGCCGCGCACCCCCTGCAGGGCCGCATAGATGCGGGTGCCTTCCATCAGCCGCCGGGCCAGGGTGGTGTTCAGCGGCGGCAGGGCCACGGCGCTGTCCCGGAACACCTCCACCAGCAGGCCACCGGTCCCGAACAGGATCACCGGGCCGAACTGGGGGTCGATGCTGCTGCCGACGATCAGTTCGTAGGCCCCTGTCAGCTCCAGCATCGGCTGCACGGTCACCCCGCCGAAGGCGCTCTCCCCGTGCTGGGCCACGATCGCGTCCTGCATGGTGCGGAAGGCCTGGGCCACCGCGGCAGCGTTGCGCAGGTTGAGTTGCACCCCACCGACGTCGCTTTTGTGGGTGAGCTCGGCGGAGAGCAGTTTGACCACCACCGGATAACCGGCGGCGTCGGCCGCCGCCGCCGCCGCCTTGGCACTGGTGGCCATGTGGGTGGGAACCGTGGGAATGCCATAGGCCTCCAGCACCTGCTTGGCTTCCCATTCGTTGAGCA
This sequence comes from Cyanobacteriota bacterium, assembly GCA_038324725.1. Classification (GTDB taxonomy): domain Bacteria; phylum Cyanobacteriota; class Cyanobacteriia; order PCC-6307; family Cyanobiaceae; genus Cyanobium. Next base: position 5,342 of record JBBQIH010000152.1, read on the forward strand.
GTGTGCGCCCCTGGGCCAGCACCCCGGCCAGCAGAGCTTCCACCCGCTGGCGATCGGCGTGGGGCTCGCCAGCTTCATTCGGTTCGGTCTCGGGCACCAGGGCCGGCGTTTCGTAGAGGGCGCGCAGGTTGTCGCTATAGCGCCATAGGGCATCAAACAGCTGAACAGCCGCGTCCGGGTAGCGGTAGGTGGCGATGCCGGCGGCATTGAGCAGGCGCTCCCCCGCCTCCACGTCCTGGCCGCCCATCCAGCTGGCCAGCAGCGGCTTGGTGGTGGTCGCCGCCAGGGCCACCAGCCGTTCGGCCGTGCTGGTGGGGTCGGTCATGGCCTGGGGGGTGAGCACCACCAGCAGACCGTCGCTGTCGGGATCGTCGAGGGCGTGGCGGATGGCCCGCTCGTAGCGGTCCGGATCGGCGTCCCCCAGGATGTCGATGGGGTTGGCCCGACTCCAGTGCTCCGGCAGCACGGCGTCGAGGGCCGTCAGAGTGGCCGGGGCGAGCGTGGCCAGCTGACCGCCGTGGCGCACCAGGGCATCGGTGGCGAGCACGCCTGGCCCCCCGGCGTTGGTGAGGATCGTCAGCCGCGGCCCCTTGGGCCGGCGGCGTTGCTTGGCCAGCACCTCGGCCAGGTCGAAGAGGTCGGCGATGCTGTCCACCCGCAGCACACCGCAGCGACGGAAGGCGGCATCCAGCACGGCGTCACTGCCGGTGAGGGCTCCCGTGTGGGAGGCCGCCGCCTGGGCCGCCTCCGCGGTGCGTCCGGCCTTGATCACCACGATCGGTTTGGTGAGGGCCACCTCCCGCGCCGCCGAGAGGAACGAGCGGGGGTCGCCGATCGATTCCATGTAGATGACGATGCTGTGGGTCTCCGGGTCGTCCCCCAGGTAAGTGATCAGATCCCCCCAGTCGACATCCAGCATTGAGCCCATCGAGACGAAGGCGCTGAAGCCCACGTTCTCCTGCAGGCTCCAGTCGAGGACGGCGGTGCAGATCGCCCCCGACTGGCTCAGGAAACCCACGTGACCGGGGCGGGCCATGGCGCCGGCGAAGGTGGCGTTGAGGCCGGTGCGGGGATTCATCAGCCCCAGGCAGTTGGGGCCGACCAGCCGCATGCCGGAGCGACGCAGGCCATCGCGGATGCGGGCCTCGAGGGCGATGCCGGCCGGGCCGATCTCCCGGAACCCTGCTGACAGCACGATCACGCCCTTCACCCCGGCCGCTGCGCACTCCTCGATCAGTGCCGGCACCGTGGCGGCGGGGGTGGCGATCACGGCCAGGTCCACCGGCTCGGGCACCTCCGCCACCGAGGCGTGGGCGCGGATTCCCAGCACACTGCGGCGTTTGGGGTTGACGGGGTAGACGGTGCCGCCGAAGGGATGGCTGATCAGGTTCCAGAGCAATGTACGCCCCACACTGTTGGGGCGCTCGGTTGCACCGATGACAGCCACGTTGTTCGGCGAAAAAATCGCATCCAA
>JBBQIH010000153.1:0-6750 GCA_038324725.1 Cyanobacteriota bacterium
GCCTGCAGCGGGCCCTCACCGTGGCCGGCGCCCGCTCCACCCTGCTGTCGCTGTGGAAGGTGGACGATGACGCCACGGCGGCGTTCATGCAGCGCTATGTCGCCCTGCTCAAGCAGGGAATGGGTCGCATGGAGGCGTTGGCGGCGGTGCAGCAGGAGTTCCGCAGCAACCCGCCCGAGCCGGACTGGGCCGACCACAAGTTCTGGGCCGCCTGGCAACTCACCGGCGACGGGGGGCCGATTCCGGGGTTGTGAGCCAAGTCGTGCGCACCAGGCAAACTGATGCAGCGGCCGTTCGTTGTTGTTCCCAATCCATGCGAAACCATCGGGTGTCTGCGGGACTGAGCGTGCTGCTGGTTACGGCAGCGCCGCTGGTGTCGATGACCCCTGTGGGCGCGGCTCCTGCTGCCGGTGCCGCTGAGCTGGACATCGTGGTGGCCGGCCTCGCCACCCAGCTCCGCCAGAGCTGGAACGCGGATCCAGGCACCGCAACGCTGCCCTGGCCGGCCATCGACGTGCTTCCCGCGGGCGAGACGCCAGTGGCGGCCTGCCCTGGGGCCCACGCGGCGGCTTCCGTGGCGCCGGGAGCGCCAAGCCCTGCCTTGTATTGCGCAGCCAGCGGCAAGGTGCTGCTGGACCGCACCCGGCTGGCCCGGGAGGCCAGCCGCCATGGGGAGTGGGGGGTGGTCTATTGGGTTGGGGTGGGCCTTGGCCAGGCCATTCTTGGCAGACGGCCAGCTTCTCTCCTCCCAGCGGCCGCCAACAATCTTCAGGCCAACTGCCTGGCGGGGGTGCTGATCGGTGGCACCGGCCTGCAACCCAAGCCCCAGGATCCCCCCAAGCCAGATCAGCTCGTTGCCCCAGCCAATGGGGCCTACGGCACCGCCGCAGCCGAACAGATGGGCACCCGCAGCCAGCGCTCCTATGCCTTGCTCACCGGCCTCGGGGTGACGGATCTGGGCGGCTGCTCCGACGGATCGATGGCCCAGCTCGCCAAGGACCAGGTGCCCGATCCAGTGTTACTGAGCGAGCTGGCCAAGGGACGGGATCGGGCTGCGTTCAACACGATGGGGGTGATGAATCGCCGCTGCAGGAGGCTGCCCAACTCCCCCTGCCCAAGGCAAGTGCCCAGTTTCTCTGGCCAGAAGTGAGCCAACACCTCAGCCCGTGAGCAGCGAATCCCCGATCAAGTCACCCAGAGACAGTGAGAAGCTGCCCAAAAAGGGAATGCCCGGCGCGGGTGCCGAAGCGGGCTCGTTCCGCATTCCTTTGTGGATGCGCTCGCCATCGCTTCACGAATGGGTCCGGACGCTCGGCATCATCATCGCCGCCTCCTGGGGGGTCTACACCTTCATCTGGAAGGAGATCTATGTACCTTCCCAGGCGCCCGCCAGCATCAGCCTGCAGATCAGCCTGACGCCGATCGCCGTTGATGGGCAGAGCGATCGACCGCAACCATCACTGCAACGTGAGCTGAAGGTCAGCGCCACCAATGCCAGCAATCGCAGGCTCTACCTGCTCAGCAGTTTCTGGGAGTTGTTCCCGATTCACCGCCAGGTGTTGAATCGATCCACCTTTCCTGAGCGGGCCAAAGGACCCTTTGATGCCATTCATGTGGAGCGGGGCGCCGAGCTGCAGCCCTACCCAACAGAAGCGGCTGGGAAGTTGTTTGTGGACGATCACATCAATCCCGGAGAAACCATCCATCGCTCGGTGATTGTTTCCCTGCCTTCTGGCTCCTATGCCGCCCAGGTCGATGTGCTGGTTCCCGTCCTGACCCGCGAACCACCCAAGGGGAACGGTCTGTTGGGTGGCAGAATGTTGGAATGGGGCTACGACAAGAGTGATGTCGTCATTCCATTGCTTTGCATGGAAGGCAATCCAAGCGACTGTCTTCGTCTGGATGATTCTGAGAAGCAGGACGTTCAGATGGATCGAAAGCTCAAGGCGTTTGATCCGAACTACTTTTTGAATGAGCAGAGTGTGCAGGTGGGGCTGTCAGGCGGGCTGTAGGCCAGGTCCAGGTGAGCACGCCCGTTTCGGCCGCCCTAGGGGAGGCGGCGGGCGCCACCCATCGGACCACGCTTGCCATCGGGCCCCAGAAGCCAGAAACGAATGGCATCGCCGCTCACCTCAAACTCCTCGACGATCTTCCGTCCATGGGTGGCTGGATCCGATGGGAAGAGGATCCGCCAGGTCCTGCGGGAGCCCTCGCAGGTTGCCTCCCAGGCGCCAGCGGCGGTGGCACCGGCCTCGGACACGATCCACACCAGGTGATGGCGACCGTCGGCCAGCTTCGTCACCACCGCTCTGCCGGGCTTGCTCGGTGCCACGTAGTCCCACGTGCCGACCGCCGCCTCGCAGGCAGATGCTGCGGCTGGTGCTGCCCAGGAAGGCAGTGAAGTCATGGTCAGAGCCATCGCCACAGTGAGCACTCGTCTCCGCATGGGCTGCTCCAGGGGTGGCTGGCATTCTGGGCCAGATTCGACCGGGGTGGGATTTTGCCGACGTTCAACGCCCTGCTTTGCTCACCTGCCGCGGATGTCTCCATGATTGGACGGCTCTTTGTGGAGGCGCTCAGGGGTGGCAAGGCATGCGGCCAATTGCAGGGAGCCTGTCAGTTTCTAGAGCGAGAATGATTGGCTTGACGACGTAGGCATGCATACCATCCTATCGTCTGATTGACCGAGAGTTCGCCTTTCCGGCAAATGTTGTGTGCAGGCAGGATGCTGGACTGCGCATTGCAGAGTGGTGCAAGCCTAGGAGCGACCGCGACGCCTTGAGCGAACCCACTGCAGCAGAACGTAGAGGCACGATGTAGCCAATGTGAGGAAGGCGAACACCATGATCGAGCCCGACACGTTCGCATGAAATTGAAGGCGTGCCGATTCCTCTGGACCTGCATCGGGGGAGGGGAATCCTAAGAGAAACCCCCAGGTTGCACCTGCTGCAAAGCCTAGGAAGCTCTACAGAATTAGAAGCAACGCAGTTCGTGACGAACTTCTCAGTGTGGATGTCTAAGGTCGGCAGTCAGCTGCTGCGGCAGGCAGATGCAGTGCCTTGATCGATGGCCCCTTGCCAAGATTCTACGTTCCTACCAGAACGTTCTTGTAGGTCATGACGATTGTTGCCATCTGTCCCGAGCAAAGAGATTAGCCTGAGTGTGAAGGTGTCAACTGTGGCGTGCTAACAAACACTGATCATGCAACCCGTGACAACCAACCTGCCTATCCATTTCGCCGTGAACGTTGCGATGACTTGTGGATGATCAAGGCTAGGGCCTGATCGCGCACCGCCTCCATGGTGCTGTGTCGATGTCTGGCGTCTCAGGGGGCGGCCTCCTCCTGCAGAACAAAATCGTGCAGCCAGCCGCGCTGCACCCAGAACGGAAGCAGCTCGGCCATCGTGGCGCCGGAGTTGTCAAAGCCATGGCGGCAGAGTTCGCCAAAGGGCACCCCCGAGGCGAAGGCCTGAAGCAGCGGCCACTCAGTCTCGCTGGGAAGATCCAGTCGGGTGCTGTGGCCGTCTCTCCACACCAGGATTCTGATCCCTCCCTGGTCGAGATCGATCACGTCATGACTTGCCGTGGGGATGGTGTTGACCTCCCAGATTCGGTGGATGGGGTAGTCGGAGGCGATCAGGGCAGCCCCGATGGGCAACCGAAACTCGAGCCGATCCCAGTGTTCAGGAGGCACCCGGGCCAGGGCCTCCAGATTCAACCTGGGCTGATCAGGGGCATTGAAGGCCCGGTGCCAGAGCCATTCCAGCCGCGCCACATCCGCCAGGTACGCAAGATACCGGGCAGGCCTGAAAGTCGTCAGGAAAGCGGGGAACTCGGCGCCGTAGTCGCCAAGGTCGGGAGAGCGGGAGACGCCGTGCTCCAGGAAGGCGGACGCCATGGCCTGGAAGAAATCCTCGCCCACAAGCCTGTGGCAGACCGGATAGACCTGCTCAAGACTGCGCCGCAGTTTGCCGTCCACGCTGGTGCGGTAGGCCTCGATTCCCTGCCGGGCCGGCAGCACCCGGCTGCCCTGCAGCTGCGCTTCCAGGCGGGCCTGCTCTGAGGCGCTGGCCGTGCCCATGGCCGCCGCCGCGAAGAGCTGCTGGAGCGCGGCAAGCTTCATGGCAGGGGTCGACCCGATCGCAGCGCCTCCGCCTTGGCGGCCTCGGCCATGAGCACCTCGAGAGCCGGAATGTCGGTGTCCCACTCGATCAGCGCCGGTACCTCCTCGAAACGCTGCAAGGCCTGCCGGTATAACGCCCAGACCACATCCTGCACGGCACGGCCATGGGTATCGAAGAGGAAGCTGCCCTCCTCTTCATGCCCGGCGAGATGCATTTCCTTCACGCGATGGGCGGGAAGGGCATCGAGATAGGTCAGGGGGTCGAAGCCGTGATTGAAGGCATTCACAAACACATTGTTCACATCCAGCAGCAGGAAACAATCGGCCCTCCTAGCCAGCTCGCTTAGAAACTCCCACTCGAGGTAGTCGCTTCCTGCGAAGCGCACATAGGGCGAGAGATTCTCGATCAGGATCTGACGCCCCAGCACGTCCTGCACGCGCTGAATCCTTTCTGCCACGTGCTCCAACGCCTCCTCGGTGTACGGAAGTGGAGCGAGATCATGGAAGTAGCGGCCTCCCTGGGACACCCAGGCCAGATGATCTGAAACGAAGCTGGGCTCGACCCGATCCACCAATGCTTTCAAGCGCTTGAGATAGGTCTGATTCAGCGGATCCACCGAACCGAGCGAGAGCCCCACCCCATGCAGGGTGATCGGATAGCGCTCGCGGATGCGCGTGAGGTGATGCAGGGGCAATCCACCCCCGAGGTAGTTGTCTGAAAGGGCTTCGAACCATGGAATGTCCGGCCAGCAGTTGAGGATGTCGGCGTAGTGGGGCGGACGCAGGCCTAGGCCCACGCCCTGGATGTTGGAATCAGCCACAACACCAGCCCCCCGAATCACCACAGGCTCACGACTTCTTCAGCGTTCCTCCCACGATCTTGTTGCAGGTGCCTTGGGGAACGTAGACCCACTCTTCGGGGGCTCCGGACACCGTGGCCTTGCCGGCGCAGGAGTGCTTGCTGGTGCCGCAGTCGTTCATGCCGGCCTTGGCGATGCCGGCGCATTTTTCCTTCCCTGCCGTGCCGGCCAGGGCTTCGGAGCTGGTTGCTGCCACCAGACCGAGGGCCAGAAGGCCGGAAATGGCGGTGTTAACCACTGCACGGGGTGCCTGAGGAGTGTTCATCGGATTGGGGATAGAAAACGGAGGATCACGCGGGGCCGGCGAAGCGGAACGCTCGCCGGTCAAGGGGATACCGCTGAGTCAGTCGATTGGATGTCAGGCCTCCCCAAGCCAGTGATCTGCCACGCCATCTCCATTCCATCTCATGTCTCCAGCAGCATCTTCGCCAGATTCGGCAGGCCTGCCCCCTGGTGATAGCGGTCGCGTTGCAGGTCGGTGCAGTGCTCCAGCAGGATCCGCTTCACCTGGTCGGGATAGCCGATGAACTCGGTGCGTACCGACAGGAAGGCGGCCAGCAGGCCGGAGATATGCGGTGCCGCCATGCTGGTGCCGGACAGGGCGATGTACAGATCTTCGAGGCTTTTGCCCTTGTCGCGCTCTGGGGTGCGTTTGGGGTCGCTGCTGCTGCGGCAGGAGAGGATCCGCTCGCCCGGACCCACCACGTCGGGCTTCAGGCGCCCATCGGCGGTGGGGCCCCGCGAGGAGAAGTAAGAGGTGCCGTAGCGGTGCGGCAGGGTGGGATGCACCGATCCCACCGCGATGGCCTCGTCCAGGTTGGCGGGATCGCCGATGGAGAGATCAAACGAGCGGGTGGAGCTGTAGCCGTCCACCACGATGTCGCCGCTGCCCTCGTTTCCCGCCGCCAACACCACCAGCACCCCCTGGCGGACCAGCCGCAGCAACGAGGCGCACAGCGGTGAATCGCCGCAACCGAAGCTGGCAGGATCGAACGGTCCCCCCAGGCTCAGGTTCACCCCCTGGATCGTCAGGCGCCGTCCGTCCTGGTTCTGTTTCCAGATGTGGTCGATCGCCTTGATGATCCAGGCGTCGTAGCCACCGCCGTTGTCGGCCAGCACCTTGTAACTGACGACGCGGGCCCGGGGCGCCATCGCCAGCATGTCGGGGCCGTCGTCACCACCCAACGCCTGCAATCCGCCGGCGATCACGCCGGCCACATGGGTGCCGTGGCCATTGGCATCGTTGCCGCTGCCAGGCTGAACCGGGCCCCTGGTGGTGCAATCCCAGTCGGCGGCGATCGTTCCTTTCGGCGCGAAGTTGGCGTTGTGGAAATGGGGATGGCGGCTGTCGATGCCCGTGTCCAGCACCGCCCAGGTGATCCCCTGGCCGCAGGCGTTGTAGCCCAGCTGGGCTGTTCGGGCCTGCACCGTGTGGATGGAATCGTGCATCAGCGCCTTCTTCCTGCTGTTGCAGAACATCCTGTACACCGCTGGCTTGGCGGTGCCGTACTGCTGGCCCATGGCACCCGCCAGGGTTTCCACCTCGGTGCGGGTCAGGTTGATCGCAACGTAGCGATCGAGCTGGTCCTCCAGAAACACTGTCTCAGCGGTGATCGGCTCCTTGAGCACGTTGGTGCGGATCCAGGTCAGCACCGTGTCGCGGGCGTCCTGCAATGAATCGCCCTCCTCGCCCGCCGCCGTGGAGCGGTCCACCAGCTCGATCAGCACCGGCTGCCGCGCGCTGGCCTCCACATCCAGGGCATCGAC
>JBBQIH010000154.1:0-6727 GCA_038324725.1 Cyanobacteriota bacterium
GCGCTTGCTGTGCTGGGCGCACCTGATCTTTGGTCGGACCGCCATTGCCGAACGCCAGGGAGTCACTGGCGTGATAAGAGCGGCATTACTGGGGAAGCAGCCGCAGCTGTTCGAGCAGTGGCACCAGTGGAAGAACGGAACCATCAAGTGGCCCCGCTGCAGCAGGGTTGCCAACCGATCCGCCAGTCGTTTGAGTCCATGCTGCAGCGTGCAGTGGATCTGGACTGCCAGCGGAGAGAGCGAACGCCGTGGGCCCAGACGGTGCCCACCTGCCGGCAGGTTCTGCAGCGCAGAGAAGCCCTGTGGGCCTTCCTGGAGAAGGAAGGGATCGAGCCCAGCTGTAACGCCGCAGAAAGGGCCCTGCGCCAGTTAGTGATTCAGCGCTAGTTCAGTCATGGCGTCCAGTCGGCGGGCGGTGCCATCTGCCGCAGTCACCTGCTCACGGTCAACACCACCCTGCGGCAACAGGGGCGAAAGATCTTGCAGTTCCTGGAGAAGGCCTGTATCTCCCATCACCGCAGCGGTGTGATGCCCTCAGTGCTGCAGGTTCCCTGAGGCGGGAATCCGTTGAAGCAGAGACGATGGCTCCTCAGGGGGGGCGATCACTTGAGAATTGGCTCGGCGGGGTGTCCTGCCCCAGTAACGGGTACGGGCTTGATTTGTGGATTCAGTGCACGACCAGCTGCCTGTCGGCTCAGACCGGGCGGATGGGCCGCTTCTCGATCACCTTGTCGATCAGGCCATAGGCCATCGCCTCAGCCGGGGACATGAAGAAGTCCCGATCGGTGTCGATCTGGATCTGCTCGAGATCACGCCCCGTTCGGCTGGCCAGCTCCCGGTTGAGCTTGTCCTTGAGATACAGGATTTCATCGGCCTGGATGCGGATGTCGCTGGCCTGGCCCCGGGCCCCACCCAGGGGCTGGTGGATCATGATCCGTGAATGGGTCAGGCTGCTGCGCTTGCCCTTGGCACCGGCGCAGAGCAGAAAGGCGCCCATGCTGGCCGCCAGACCCACGCAAACGGTCTGCACATCAGGTTTGATGTGCTGCATGGTGTCGAAGATGCCGAGACCGTCGTAGACAGAACCTCCCGGAGAATTCACGTACAAGAAGATATCTTTCTCGGGATCCTCCGCTTCCAGAAACAGCAACTGGGCCACCACACGGTTGGCGGATTCGGCTGTGACCGGTTCTCCGAGGAAGATGATCCTCTCCCGCAGCAGGCGGGAATAGATGTCGAAGGCTCTTTCACCGCGACCCGACTCCTCGATGACGATCGGGATCATGGGCTCCAGACAGGCGATTGAAACGATCCTACCCAGCCGCCGATCGGGTCGAGTGTCTGCAGCGCTATGGTCGCAGGAACGAAGAATCCAACCGCGTGAGCGCTGCTCTCACCGTCGCTGACAGCAAGCGTGCCTTCCATGGCGCCTTCCCCCATGTCATCGGTCCCCTCTACCGGCGCATGGTCGACGAATTGCTGGTGGAACTCCATCTGCTGAGCCGCCAGAAGGGCTTCCAGGGTGATCCCCTCTTCGCCGTTGGACTCGTTCAGGTGTTTGACGGCTTCGCCCGCGGCTATCGCCCCGAGGAGCAGAAGCGGCCCCTGTTTGAGGCCCTGTGCGCCTCCTCCGGATTCGACGGCCCCGACCTGCGCCGCCAGAGCGGCGACGCCCTGGCGGCCATGGGGCGCCACAGCCAGCAGGAGGTGCGCCAGTGGATCGAAGCGCAGGGGGAGGGGGCGCCAGCTCCGGTGGCCACGGCCCTGGCCAGCATCCGCCGGCCTGATTTCCACTACTCCCGCCTGATGGCGGTAGGCCTGCTGGCCCTGCTGGAGCAGGCCCTCGCCGACGACGCCATGGAACCCCAGGCCCTGCGGCAGCTCGCCCACGAGATCGGTGCGTCGATCGGCCTGCTGCGGGACCGGCTCGACAAGGACCTTTCGCTTTACGCGAGCAACCTCGAAAAGATGACCATGGCCGTCGAGCTCATGGAGGAAACCGTCTCCGCCGAACGGCGACGGCGCGAACGGCAGCAGATCACGGGATCACCCGAAGGAGTCCCTTCAGCCAGCTGACCCCAGCGCCGCCAGGAGCGGCTTCCATCGCGAGCTGGTCGGCGCGGCGCACCAGATCCGGCAAGGGTTCGGGTAACAGGCCCAGCTGATCGAGGCCCTGGGGGCGGACCCGCAACCACAGTGCACCGGACGCGGGGGCCTGCTCCCCTGCGGTGGCCATCGTCTCCAAGCGGGCCGGCACCGGGCCGAGGAACAACAGCAACTGGGGCGCGGGGCCGGTGTCTCCGATCCAGCGCCACCCCCCCAGCACCACGCCATCCTCTCGGCGCCAGGTGGCCGCCTGGGCCTGGGACGATCCGCCGGCAGGCACGTCCTGAAGGGCCTGGGCCTGCAGGGAGCTGGCCAGGCCGAGCAACAGCTGGCGCCAGGCCTGGCGGTCGGGCCCCACCGCCACCTGGAGCTCGAGCGAGGCCTGGAAGGGGCCACTGGCCTTTGGCTGCAGCCTCAGACGAAAAGGAGATCGGCGCAGCAGGGCCAGGCCCTTCGTGTCGATGCCGTAGCGCGCCGCCAGCGGATCCCGGATCAGCTGGCGTCCCAGCAAGCCGCGGAACAGCTGCTCCAGGGAGGTCCCCTGCAGGTCCAGCAGCAGGTCAGCCGCCAGAGGCGGCAGGGATGAGGCCGGGACTTCAGGAGCCCGAATCGATGGCCCGGGACTTACCGCAGCGGCTCGGTCGGTGGCTTCGCCCCGCCAGCGCAGCTCGGAGTCCTGCAGCGACAGGGAGAGGCAGCCCTCCTGGTAGGCCTCCAGCAGCGGGGCCAGGGGCCCCACCAGGGCACCGAGGCCGGATGGATTCCAGAACACCCCTTGGCCGCTTTCCAGCCGCGGCAGACAGGCGCTGTACAACCCCCGGCCGGCCCGCTGATCAGGCCGCAACTGGTCCTGGAGCAGGCGCCGGGACAGCGGATCCGGAGCCACCACCAGCAGGTTTCCCACCCGCAGGGCATTGGCGGGCAAGGGACGCTGGGATCCACCACCGGCGCTGTCCTGCACCGCCAGGAAGGCACCCCCATCAGCATGGGGGCCCCAGAACTGCCACCAGATGCGCCGTTGCTCTTGCCAGCGCCGGGTGGCCGGAACTGCCCCGAAGCGTTCCTGCCAGAGGGCAGGCACGGGCCTCTCCGGACTGGCCGGAAAGCTCTGCAGCAGGCTGCTCACCGCCATGAGTTGCTCCAGCCCCTGGGCCCGGGGCCTGGGCCAGCGCCACAGGAACAGGCTCGGCAGCAGGAGCAACAACAGCAGCGTGGCCGTGGTGGCCGGCAGCGGAGGCAGGGTCAGTGGCAGGGGCTGGGCCTGAGGGTGGGGCTGGGACAACCTCGCCTGGGCCGGTGCCAGCAGCGAACGTCGCAGACGATCGAACGGGCGGCTCATGGAAACGCCGACAAGGTTCTGGCTCGGTGGGTGATGCGTTGCCCCCTGATCCCCAGGCCGGTCACGGGCCGTAACCCGGGGCCAGCGGAGGGGCTCAGGGGCGGGGGCGCCCTTCGCTCGAGCGACGGCGGCGCTTGTCACGCCATTCGACGGTGGACAGATAGATGACGCCGACGCTCACAAACAGAAGCAGAGCGGAGGCCAGACCCGCCAGCAGGGTGGTGGTTGGGAAGGCCAGATCAGAAACCGATGCTGTTGTCACCGTTGCGGCCCCACACCACCATGGCGATCGAGAAGGTGAAGATGGCCGCCAGGGCGGACCAACCAAGGGTGATCAACATCGAGCCCGATTCAAGGGTTGATGCATGTTACCTACGCTGGTGACCGGCAGCCGCTGCAGGCCCCATGGTCGTCGCACCATCCAGAAGTTTCGCCCAGGCAGGCCAGCGCCTCCAGGAGCGCTACCCCAACGTCAACGTCATCGTCCTCGACGACGACGTCAACACCTTTCAGCACGTCGTGGAGGCCCTCGTACGGCACCTGCCCGGCATGCAGCCCGATCAGGCCTGGGATCTGGCCCATCGGATCGATGGGGAGGGATCGGCGGTGGTCTGGAGCGGTCCCCTGGAACAGGGGGAGCTCTACCACCAGCTGCTCAGCGCCGAAGGGCTGACCATGGCACCGCTGGGCCAGGGCTGAGGAACGGCCATGGCCCGGCTTGTGATCACCCACAGCACCTACGTGGAGGGCCTCATCCCGCTGCTGCGGAGGCTGGCCACCGTGCCGGACATCGACACGATCACGCCGGCGGTGATCGCACGGGTGAAGGGCCGCAGCGTCGGTCTGCGGCTGCGGGTGTCGAGCCCGATCACCGGGGGCCACAAGCTGCTGGCCCGGAGAGGCAGCACGGCTCAGGAGGTCTTTGTGGTCACTCGCCTGAGCCGGGATCAGCTGCAGGAGGCACTGGATCGGCTGACGAGCTGAGCAGGCTGGTGGGGGCGGCCCGCTCGTAGACCGCCGGGGTGCGGAAGCGGCCGTAGGCGCCACCCTCCCGGAACCAGCTCGCCCCTTCCACCTCCTGCAGATCATGGGGCCGCAGCCCCCAGCGTCGCTCGAGGTAGGCGGCCGCAGCCACCGCATCGAAACAGGGTTGGCCCCAGGCCACCACCGCCAGGGCCTGGGCCCGGATCCGCACAGCACCGGCCGGACTCTCCTGGATGTCCTCCTCCAGCAGAAAGGTGCGGAAGTCGCCCTGGCTCTCCCCTTCCAGGGGGTACTTCTGCAGATAGAGCGCCCGGGCACGGGGGAAGACCGGGCCCGGGGCCCGGGCCAGGAGGCGCTCGAACGACGACTGGAAGCTCGGAAGCTCGCTGATCACGGCGGCGGATGGACACCCCACCAGCATGCCTGCCTGATGAGCCCGCCAGGATGCGGGCCCCAGCCCCCTTCTGATGGCCTTCACCCCTGAGGAGCTCGCCGGAGCCCTGCGCTGGCGCTATGCCACCAAGAGTTTCAAGGCCGGAGCCAAGATCCCTTCAGCCACCTGGTCTGCCCTGGAGGACGCCCTGGTGCAGAGCCCTTCCAGCTACGGGCTGCAGCCCTGGAAGTTCCTTGTGATCGAGGACTCAGCCGTGCGCTCGTCCCTGAAACCCCACTCCTGGGACCAATCCCAGATCACGGACTGCTCCCACCTGGTGGTGTTTCTGGCCCGCCGCACGATTGAGGCGGCCGATCTGGATCGGCTGATCCAGGCCACGGCCGAAGCCAGGGGGCTGAACCCGGAGCAACTGGCCCCCTACCGGGGAATGATGGACAGAGATCTGATCCATGGTCCCCGCAGCGCGGTGATCGATCGCTGGGTCAGCAATCAGGTGTACATCGCCCTCGGCACCTTTCTGATGGCAGCGGCCCTGCTGTCCGTGGACACCTGCCCAATCGAAGGCTTTTCTCCGGCCGACTACAACAGGATTCTCAAGCTTGAGAGCAGCCCGTACCGGAGCTGCGTGGTCTGCGCAGCGGGCTACCGCGACCCCGAGGATCGCTATGCAGCCCTCGCGAAGGTGCGCTATTCGGCGGGGGATCTGATCGAGTCGATCTGATCGAGTCGATCAGATCCCGTTGATCGAAGCAGAAAGGGGTGGACCGCCGTGCCGTCTTGCCCCAGTGTTCGACCTGGATGAACCAGGTGGGGAGTCAGGGGCGGGGCTTCGTTTCCGGCCGTGAGGCCGGTATACGTTGCCGTCGCTGAAGACTCCCCGCGTCGAAAGGGAGTCAGATCAGAAAACTGTGAAAGGCAGTCACCAACACAGCAGTCCAATGCCACTCTAAGAGGGTTCGTCTGGCAGCGGCCAGATGGCCCGCACTTCCGCCAGCCGGCGCTGTTTGTCCAGCTCACGCTCGGCGTCGTTTCGGCCTTCGAGCAGCAGGGTGAGGTGGCCCAGCTTGCGGCCGGTCCCACCGCCTTGCTTGCCGTACCAGTGCAGGTGGGAGCCGGGAAGGGCCTCAAGGGCGCGGCGCCGTTCCAGCTGGTCGGCATCGCCACCTTCCGGCGCGAGCAGGTTGACCATCAAGGCGCCGGGCACCAGCGCATCGGTGGCGCCCATCGGCAGGCCGGAGACGATGCGCACCTGCTGGGAGAACTGGCTGGTGTGGCAAGCCTCGATCGTCAGGTGGCCGGAGTTGTGGGTGCGGGGGGCCAGCTCGTTGACCTGCAGACCCGAGGGCCCGTAGAAGAACTCGATCGACAGCACGCCCACATAGTCGAGGGCGGTGAGCAGGGAAACGGCCACGTTGCGGGCGAACACCTCGACCCGGTGATCCACCGGCGCGGGGAAGAGCACCCAGTCGCAGACGCGGCGGTGCTGGTGTGTCTGCACCAATGGATAGCAAGCCACCGAGCCGTGCCGGTCGCGGCAGGCCACCAGCGCCAGCTCCTGCTCGAAGCGCACCAGCTCCTCGAGGATCCAGTCTTTGGGGTCGACTGTGGCAAGCAGACTCTCCAGAGCAGCCAGATCGGGCAGGGGAATCGTGCCCCGGCCGTCGTAGCCCCCGCGGCTGGCCTTGGCCATCATCGGAAAGTCGAAGCCCTCGGGAAGGCAGGGAGCGGCAGGTGATCGCAGGGGGAGCGGCAGGCTCGCCGGCATGGAGGCCTGTCCCCCATCCACTGCCGTGGGCGTGGCGGGCTGGAGGAGGTCGGCCAGGGGGAACCAACGGGGAGACGGCAGGTGCAGGTCGGCCAGAAGGCGCCGCTGGCCTTCCTTGCTCACCAGGGGTTGCAGGGCC
>JBBQIH010000155.1:0-6712 GCA_038324725.1 Cyanobacteriota bacterium
GGGCGATCGCGCCTCCCCTGGTCGACCAGGCCAGGGGGCCATCCACTCGGGGGGCCTCCAGAGAGCCGATGCAGCGGCTGCCGGGCAGTTTGTCCACCAGGGCTGTCGCCCAGGCCGGCTCCAGGGCCAGCACCAGTTCGAAATCTTCACCTCCCCAGAGGCACCAGTCTTCGGCGGCGGCCAGGCCGTCCAGCTCCCCGGCCATGGGCAGTGCTTCGCGCTCCAGCAGGGCCGTGCAGCCACTGGCCACCGCCAGGCAGGTGGCTGCCGCCGCCAGGCCGTCGCTGCTGTCGCAGCCGGCCACGCGCCAGGCCAGGGCTTCGGGCCTGCTGGGGCCAAGGGCCGCCACCGCATCGAAACGGGGCACGGGCCGCCGATGGGCGCTGATCGCTCGCTCCCGGATGGCTGGCGCCAGGGCTGGGAGCGGCTCCCCCCGCAGCAGGGCCAGGCCCAGGCGGCTGAGGCCATGGACGCCGGTGCTGACCAGCTGGTCGCCTGGCTGTCCGTCCCCACGCCGGATCGGCCTGCCGCGGCCCTGGCCGAGCCGGCCAAGGGCGGTGATCGCCAGCAGCCGCTGGCGGCCGCCGCTGCAGTCTCCCCCCAGCAGCACGCCCCCATGGGCGCCCAGCAGCTCCGTCAAGCCGGCGTAGGTCCCCTCCACCCAGGCCCAGGGGGTGTGGCCCGGGGCCACCAGGCCCACGGTCAGCCCCACGGCGTCGAGGCAGCCCATGGCCGCCAGATCGGAGAGGTTGGCGGCGGCGGCCCGCCAGCCCACATCCCTGGCGCCCATCGTGGCGGCGCTGAAATGGACGTCCTCCACAAGCACGTCGGTGTTGACCACAAGCTGGAGATCGCCCCCGCCGCTCGGGCCGAGCAGGGCTGGGCCCAGCAGGGCGGCGTCATCGCCGAACTGGCCCCGGGGGGCGAAGACGCCGAGGCGCCGGATCAGCTCCGTTTCACCCAGCTCCGCCAGGGTGGGCCCCTCAGGCATGGGGGCGCAGGTTGTCGGCCCCTTCGATCACCGTTGCCTTGAGGATGCCGTCATCGGCGGTGAGCTCCTCGAGCACGTCCAGGCCCTCGACCACGTAGCCGAAGGCGGCATAGCGCCCGTCGATCAGGTTGAGGCCGGCGGGGGTCAGTTCCGGCTCGAACAGGAACAGGAAGAACTGGGAGGAGCCGTCGCCCAGGGACTCGTCGGAGTGGGCCCAGCCCAGGGTGCCCTTGCTGGCGAAAGGCAGCACCGGCTCGGCCTTGAACAGGCCCAGATCCTCAAAGGTCTGGTTGTAGAAGGGGGCCTCCTCGCCGGGCACCTTGATTTCCAGGGGCACCTGGCGTTCCTGCTTGGTGGCCGGATCCACGTAGCCCGTCAAAGGGCCGGTGGGATCACCGGTCTGCAGCACGTAAAAGTCTTCGGCGCGGTTGAACGGCAGGCCGTCGTAGAAGCCGCGTTGGCTCAGATCCACAAAGGCGCCGGCGGTGAGGGGCGCGTTGTAACCGTCCACGACGGTGATCAGGTCGCCTTTGGTGGTGGTCAGCCGCACGGTGGCGCGGCCGAGCAGCCGCGGCAGCGCATCGAACTCCGGTGGGATCGCGAAGGGGAAGGGGCCCACCAGCAGACCTTCGGCGCGGCCGATGTCGGCCAGGGCTTCGCGGCGGGCCGCCAGGAACTGGTCCCGGTCCTGGGCCTCGCCCGCGGCGGCGAGATCCTGCAGATGGGCCGCGGCGTCGGTGAGCAGGGCTTCGGCGCTGGCCCGGTCGGCGGGATCGAAGCTGGCCAGGATCCGATCGCGGCTGCTGCCCAGCTGGGACTCGGCCCGGCGCACGGAGCCGGTCAGGCTGGTCCAGCGCTTGGCCCGCAGGTCGTCGCTGGTGTCCTCCAGCCGGTGCTGCAGCTTCTGAAGATCGCCCTGGTCGATGGGCAGGGCATTGCGCAGCAGGGCGGTGGGATCACTGACGGCGTTGCCCTGGGGCAGGTAGGCCCAGGCGGGGGGGACCGCGAGCAGCAGGGTCAGCAGCAGGGCCAGGCTGGCCCCCAGCGTGGTGGTGAACCCGGTGGGCCTGCGTCGCCGGTCCATGCTTCCCTTGTGACTGCCTGGACTTTGGCACAATCGGCCCTGCCTCCCCCGCCACGGCTCGAGGGCGGGCCTGTAGCCAGACGTACAATCCCCCGATCCGATCCGCCGGAATGATCTCCAGCAACGACTTTCGTACCGGCACAACGATCGAACTGGATGGCCAGGTCTGGCGCGTTGTCGAGTTCCTGCATGTCAAGCCCGGCAAGGGGTCGGCCTTCGTGCGCACCAAACTCAAGGGCGTGCAGAGCGGCAACGTGGTGGAGAAGACCTTCCGCGCCGGGGAGACCATGCCCCAGGCCCAGCTGGAGAAAGCGACCCTTCAGCACACCTACATGGAAGGTGACGATTACGTCTTCATGGACATGGCCTCCTACGAGGAGACCCGTCTGACCGCCAAGGAGATTGGTGACGGCCGCAAATACCTCAAGGAAGGAATGGAGGTGAGCGTCGTCTCCTGGAACGGCAAGCCCCTGGAGGTGGAGCTGCCCAATTCGGTGGTGCTCGAAGTCACCCAGACCGACCCCGGCGTCAAGGGCGACACCGCCACCGGTGGCACCAAGCCCGCCATCGTCGAAACCGGCGCCCAGGTGATGGTGCCCCTGTTCATCACCATCGGCGAGAAGATCAAGGTCGACACCCGCACCGACAGCTACCTGGGCCGGGAGACCTGATCGCCATGCAGCTCGATCACGACCAACTGCGTCAGTTGCTGGCCCTGCTCGGGGAAAGCGACATCCAGGAGCTCAAGCTCGAGGGCGACGATTTCCGGCTGGAGGTGCGCCGCAACCTGCCGTCCCCCGCACCGGCCACGGTGACCATGGTGCAGGCCCCTGCAGGGCCGCCACCGCTGGCGCCTGGGCCCGCCGCCCCGGTCGGCGTCGTCCCAGGCCCCTCGGCGCCGCCGCCCCCGGCCGCCTCGGTGCGCAGCGACCTGCAGTCCGTCACCGCCCCGATGGTGGGCACCTTCTACCGCTCCTCGGCACCGGGCGAAGCCGCCTTCGTGGAGGTGGGCAGCCGCATCAGCGCCGGTCAGCCGATTTGCATCCTTGAGGCGATGAAGCTGATGAACGAGCTGGAATGTGAGTTCAGCGGCGAAGTGGTGGAGATCCTGGTGGAGAACGGCACCCCGGTGGAATTCGGCCAGGTGCTGATGCGGATCAAGACGGGCTAACCCAGGTCCCAGGCGGTGCGGATCGCCGCCGCCATGCTGTCGGCCCGGGCCACGCCCCGGCCGGCGATCCCGAAGGCCGTGCCGTGGTCGGGGGAGGTGCGCAGGAAAGGCAGCCCCAGGGTGGTGTTGACGGCGGCGTCGAAGGCCAGCAGCTTCACGGGGATCAGCCCCTGGTCGTGGTAGAGCGCCAGATAGCCGTCCGCCCCCTCGCCTTCGCCTCTCCAGGCCGCCGCCGCTTCCAACCAGCAGGTGTCCGGGGGCATGGGCCCCTGCAGCCGCACTTCCGGATGCAGATCCTGCCAGTGCCGCAGGGCGGGGATCAGCCAGTCCTGCTCCTCTCGGCCCAGATGGCCCCCTTCCCCTGCATGGGGGTTGAGGCCCGCTACCACCAGCCGCGGCTGGGCCTCAAACCGCTGGCAGAAGGCCAGCAGGGCCTCCAGCCGACGGACCACCAGCTCCGCACTGAGCTGGCCGCTCACCTCGGCCAGGGGGATATGGGTGGTGGCCAGCAGGGTGTTGAGCCGCCAGCCGCTTCCTGGAGCCAGGGCGGTGAACAGCATGCCGGCGTCAGCGCTGCCGGTGAGCTCCGCCAGCCGCTCCGTCTGGCCGGGATAGGCATGGCCGGCCGCCTGCCAGCTGGCCTTGGCGATCGGGGCCGTCACCAGGGCCCGGCCGCCACCGGCCCCCACCAGCTCCACGGCCCGCGTCAACCAGGCGAAGCTGGCAGCGCCGGCGACGGCACTGCTTACCCCGGGGACGACCGGCTGCTCCAGGGGGACATCCTCCAGGGCAAAGTCGTCGGGCTCGGCCAGGGGGGCGTCGCTGCAGGTAAGCAGCTGGCGATGACAGTCCCGCAGCCAGCGGCCGCAACCCACGAGCACCACCTCCTGGTCGGCGGGACGGGGCTGGGCGAGGGCCTTGAGGGTCACTTCGGCGCCAATGCCGGCGGGATCCCCCAGGGCGATGACAAGGCGATCCGCTGTAGTTTTCATGCCATCGGGCGTTGCCGGGGTCGGTCCATGTTCCGCTTGCTGCTGCTGGGTGCGCTGCTGTTGGGTGGTGGGGTTGCCTTCCGCAACGAATGGGTTGTGGTGGACTGGCAGAAGATGGGTAAGGACACGGGTGTCTCCACCATGATCGACACAACGATCTTCGGTGCTCAGAAGAAGTCGACGGAGCAGGACGACAGGCCCTCCCGGTAGGTGGGGTAGAGGAGGCGATAGCCGAGGTCGTCCCTGAGTCGACGGCTGCTGGCCCGTCGATTCTCGATCCAGAAGCTGCGGGCCATGGCTCCCAGGCTGGGGGCCACGTCCGCGTAGCGCTGCACATCCGGCAGCCGGCAGCCCAGCAGATGGGCGGCCAGGCCCAGGATCTCGCTGGAGGGGCAGGGGCAGGTGTCCGCCAGGATCAAGGTGTCGGGCCGGGCCTGGGGAGCCAGGGCGATGCTGTGCAGCACGGCCCCGACGATGTCGTCGACGTGCACCCGGGAGAACACCTGGCCCGGTTTGTGGATCAGCCGCGCCGTGCCGTTGCGCAGGCTCAGCATCGGATTGCGGCCCGGTCCGTAGATGGCCGGCAGCCGCAGCAACTGCACCGGCAGGCCGCTGCGCCGCCAGGCCTGCTCGCAGGCCAGCCGGGCCCGGCTCCGCTCCAGCAGCGGCTGGGTGGGGCTCGTTTCGTCCACCCAGGCACCACCGGTGTCGCCGTAGACCCCGGTGGTGGAGAGGTAGCCCACCCAGGCCGGCTCCAGGCGCCGCAGCTGGGCTTCAAGCGACTCCAGCACCGGATCCCGGCCGCCGGCATTGGGTGGGACCGTCACCAGCACATGGCTGACCCCGGCCAGGTCCGCCTGGGTGGGCAGCGCTCCCTGGTCGGGATCGAAGTGCAGCCAGCCCGGGTCGTGGCCACTGGGGGAGGGCTGGCGGTGGGTGAGCAACACCGGCACGCCGGCCGCCTCCAGCGCCTGGGCCACACGCCGCCCGGTGTAGCCCCCGCCGAGCACCAGCAGTCGGCTGATGGCGGCAGCAGCAGCAGGCAGCGCCGGGTGATCGATCCGATCGGCAACGGTCACCGGGTTGACAATTGGCGTCGACATCAGTACATCTGTATCACTGTCCGTTCCCATCCCGTGACCACCTCGTCATTCGGAGCCAGTCTCCCTGTCGGCCTCGCACCAGCGCTTCCCCCCAGCCGCCCCCTCCCCGGCGGCAGCCCCCTCAGCGGTCGCCCCCGCCTGGCCTCGGTGCCTCGCTCGCGGGCCGCCACCCCCCTGCTGCTGGCCGTAGGGCTGGTGCTGGGGGCGGTGTTGCTGGCGCCGGAGCAGCCCCGCGATCAAGAGGCCATCTGCCACCGCCACAACGGCGTGGAGGCCTGCCGGGTCTGGTGAGTCATTTCAGCCTCGGCCGCCGTGGCCGTCTCCGGCTCAACGGGCGCCACCCACTGGAGCAGGCGCAGGGCCAGGCGCAGGTCGCCATCGGTCCAGGCCCGCAGGGCCATTGCCCGGCGCGGGTCGTAGAAGGGCTGGCTCCGGTACCAGGTGAAGGCGTCGCTGTCGCCCTTGCGGCCGTTGCAACCCAGGCAGGCCGGCACACAGTTTTCGGTGATGCTCTCGCCGCCGCGGCTGAGCGGATGCACGTGGTCAATGGATTCCGAGGCCTCGCCGCAATAGAGGCAGCGGCGCCCGGTCATCCGGTGCAGCGACTGTCGCCATCGTCGCGCTCGCAGCTTGGGGCAGAGATCTTCGAGAAAGACTCCATCCCTGGCCTGCATCAGCGCGCCTCGGTTGGCGGAAGTTTGCCTTCAGCGCCCCGGGTGTCAATGTGTTCTTGATTGCTTTTTGCCGCATTGGCCTCCCCCCTGGTGCAGATGCGCCTGGGCGCCTCGGGTCTGATCGAAGTCGTCAGTCCCTTCGATGCGGTGACCCAGGCGCAGCTGCGGGCCATCCGCCCCCGTGGGCAGTGGCTCAGCCGCCGTGGCTGCTGGCAGTTCCCCCTGGAGGCGGCCGCGGCACTGCAGCGGCAGTGCGCCGGTCGCATTCCGGTCACGCCGGAGCTGGACCAGTGGTTCACCTGGCTGGGGCAGCCCCTGCCCCCCCTGCCCCCGCACCGGGCCCTGGTGGCGGGGGCGGCCGCCGACGAGGCGTTGCCCGATGGCCGCCGGCTGTTCCGCCACCAGCGGCAGGCGGTGCGCTGGTTGCTGGCCCGGCGCGGGGCTGTGCTGGCCGACGCGATGGGCCTTGGCAAGACCCTCACGGCCCTGGTGGCCGGTCGTGCCCTGGTGCGCCTGGCCGACTGCCGGCTGGTGGTGGTGGCCCCGGCGGGGCTGCACCACCACTGGCGGCAGGAGGCGGCGGGGCTGGGTCTGCGCCTGGAGGTGCACAGCTGGGCCCGGTTGCCCGCCGACCTGCCGGCCGCCGGCACGGTGCTGTTCGCTGACGAGGCCCATTTCGCCCAGACCCTCCACGCGT
>JBBQIH010000156.1:0-6687 GCA_038324725.1 Cyanobacteriota bacterium
GCCGGTGGCGATCACCCGGCCCTGCAGCTGACGCTCCCGGCAGGGCCGGTTGGCCGCCAGGGAGCCAGGCGCTGCATTGGCCCCATGCCAGGCATGGCCAGGATCGAACAGCAGCCACTGGCACGTGCCAGGGGTCAGGGCGGGCTCCGGCACCCCCAGGAACCGGGCTGGCCCCCAGCAGAGCGCCTGCCAGAGCTGTTCCGCCCGCCACCCCTGGCGCCCCACCAGCTCCTCCCAGAGCAGGGGCAGCACCAGGCCATGGCCCGCCACCCCAGGGCGCCGCTGATCCAGGGGCAGCAGCTCCTCTTCGGCATCGAGGGCCACGTGATGGACCGCAACGGCGCCGATGACGCCATCGGCCAGGGCCTCGATCAGGGCCCGCCGGTCGGCCGGTCCCCCCAGGGCGGGCTCCAGCAGCCAGCCGTCATCGGCCGGATCCAGGCCACCACTGTCGGCAACCAGATGCCACCAGCCCACGGACGCCATCGGCGGGCGGGCCTGGCGCCGCAGCCGCGCCACCGCTTCGGCGGTGGACACCTGCATCAGCCGCAGGCTCAGGGCCGGCAGGTCATCGGCCAGGGTGAGCAGGATTTCGAGGGGGAGGGTTTCACTGCCGGGGGGATCGAGGGGCCACCCTGCCCGCAGCGCCTCCACCCGCTCCCGCACGAAGCCCCGCCGGGCCAGGGATCCGTCCCGCGGCGGCAGCAGCACCGGCCGATCCCCCATCTCGGCGAGCCTCAGGCCCCGCTCCAGCAGGTCGATCGGCGGCAGGGTCGCCCCGGCCGCCAGACCGCAGGCGCCGGCGGCCAGCTGGTCGGCATGGGGCGCCAGCTCCCGGTCGAGGCCATCGACACTGAAGCTGCCCCAGACCAGCAACTGCAGGGGCGCGGGCCAGCTCCAGCGCAGCCGCTCGGGCCGGTCCCGCCAGGTGGGGTCCCAGGGCAGCAGGGCCACGGTGCCGTAGCCACCGCTGGCGGCGGCCTCGCCAAGGCTGGCCAGGGTTTCGGCCCGCCCCTGCAGCGGCTCCTCCAGCACGCTGTGGGGATCCACCAGCGCGGGGCCGAGCCAGCACCCGCCGCCGTCGGCCGTCGCGCAGCCCCCCCCCGACACCGCGGCCGGATCCGGGTCGATCGCCACCAGCACGCCCTCCTCCAGCAGCACGTCGGCCCGCCGTGGCGGCTGGCCTGGGGCTTCCAGCAGAGTCACCCCGCGGATCAGCAGCTGACGGACCATGGCAGGGGGCCTCGGGGGGGATGGGCCGGCTAGAGGGCGCCGGCGGCTGTGCGGTCGATCACGCCCCCCAGATGGGCCGTGAGGTTGAGGGCGGTCACCACCGGCGCTGCCGTTGCTCCGCGGGGGTAGTCGATCACCGTGACACCGCCGTTCCCCTGCTTCACGGTCCAGATGTCGGCGGGGGAGAGACCGAGCAAGGCGCAGAGGATCGTCTTGTTGACCGCATCATGGGCGACCACCAGGGCCGTCTCCTCGGGCCCCAACCCGGCGGCGATGCGGTTCCAGGCCGTCAGCGACCGGTCCCAGACCTCGCCGATGGTCTCGCCCTCGGGCATCTGCACCGTTTCGGGGCTGCGTTTCCAGGCGGCCAGGAGCTCCGGCCAACCGGCGGCGATCTCGCTCTCCAGCCGGCCCTCCCAGAGGCCATGACCGATCTCCCGCAGCCCCCTGGTGGTGGTGAGGGGCACGCCGGGATGGGAGCTCAGGATCACCTCGGCGGTGCGCAGCGGGCGGGCCATGTCGCTGCTGTAGGCCCGCTGCAACGCGATCGGGGCCAGAAAGGCCCGCGCCGCCTCGGCCTGGGCCAGGCCATGGGGATTGAGCGGGATGTCGATCTGGCCCTGGAAACGCCCCTCACGGTTCCAGTCGGTCTCGCCGTGGCGCACCAGCAGCAGCCGACAGCCCGCAGCCGCTGGCGGCAGGGGGGCACCCAGGTGGGAGGTGCCGTTGAGGGACTCGATCTGAACCGACGGGCGCCCCCCCTCGCCACGGACCAGGTTGAGCACGGAAATGGAGGCGTTGTCCAGCCTCAGTCGCTGGAAACGACTGGCCGGCAGGCCGAGGAGATGCAGCACCAGGCAGCGCAGGATGGCGTTGTGGGCCACCACGAGCACGGTGTCATCGTCCCCGTGGCGCGCCAACAGCCGATCGGCGAAATGGCCCGCCTGCTCCAGCAGCTCCGGCACCGGCAGAAAACGGCTGCCGTCGCTGCGTTGCAGCTCCATGGTCTCGGGGGCTTCGCGCCAGCGGCGCTCCTGCTCCGGGTCGAGGGCCCGCACCTGGCTGCGCAGCAGGCCGCTCCAGGGGGCCAGATCAATCTCCAGCAGGTCGTCGTCGTAGAGCGGGCTCAGCAGCGGGGTGCCATGGCTGGCCAGCAAAGCCGCTGCCGTGGCGCTGGCCCGCTGCAGGGGGGAGCAGTAGACGGCGTTGAAGGCGAGCTCCGCCAGGGCCTCTCCGGTGCGACGGGCTTGGAGCTGCCCTTCCTCGGTGAGGTTGGAGAGGTCGTCGCGGCCCTGGATGCGGTGCTCCAGGTTGAAGCTGCTCAGCCCATGGCGGACCAGCACGATGCGAAGGGGCAAGGTGCTTGTGGCGCACGACAGCCCATCGTATGGGAGCAGGGCGTGGTCAGGGCAGGGGGCCAGGGGCAGGGGAGAATCAGCTGCCATTGCCCCCCGAGGTGGTCCGGTTGAACGGAACCCCTTCCCGATCCGGCCCCCCCACCGCACCGCCAGGCTGGAAATCCCTGCTGGCCCTGCTCAGCCTGGCCCTGTGCGCCCTGCTGTGGCTGGGGGGACTGATCGACAGCCTGGAGCGGCCGTCGGTGGTGGATTCCCTCAGCCTGCGCCAGCTGGAACTGGGGGCCCTGGCGGCCGAGGCCGTCCCGCCGGGCCTGCGGCCTGTTCTGTCCGGGGAGGCCCCACGCCAGGACCTGAAGCAGGAACTGAGACGCCAGCTGGAGGCCTCCGAGGAGCCCCCCCTGGCCTTGCGACGCCTTGAACTCGCCCTGCTGGAACGCTCCGAAGCGGCCGCGGCGGCGTTGATCGATGACACGGACCTGCGGCAACTGGCGACCCAGGTGGACGCCGTGCGGCGTCCACTGATCGAAGCCCTGCTGAACGGGCGGCCCGTGGACGCCCAGCGGAGGCAGCAGTTGCTCGCCCCCTGGTCGGCACCCCTGATGGTGCAGCAGCTGGTCTGCGAACAGCTACCGGGGGGCCAGGGGGCCTGCCCGGCGGAGGAGCGTTCCGTGCGGCTGCTGCTGATGCTTGTGGCGGTGACCATCCTGCCGGCGCTGTTTCTGCTGGCGGGGGTTGCCCTGCTGTTGCGGCAGGGCTGGATGGCCTGGCGTCAACGGCTGCCCGCCGCTCCGCCGCTGCTGGGTCCGCCCCTGAGCCTGGTCGATGTGACCCTGCTGATCGCCGGCGGTTTCGTCGTGCTCGGCGAAGTTGTTGTGCCGCTCCTGGTGCAGCCACCGCTCCAGATCGCCCTGCAGCGCCTTTCCGTCTCCAGAGCCCTCAGCCAGGGCCTCGAGGTGCTGGTGCTCTACGCAGCCCTGATGGCCGTGCCGCTGCTGCTGCTCGCGCTGATGCTGCCGCGCCGGACTCCCAGGCCGGCGGGGGGCTGGCTGCAGTGGAAGTGGCGGCCGGCCGGGTCCGCCTTCAGCGCTGCCATCGTCAGCCTGTTGATGGTCCTGCCGGTGGTGACCGCCTCCAGCTGGGTCATCGACCGGTTCTGGAGCGACCCTGGGGGCAGCAATCCGCTGCTGGAGCTCGTGCTGACCAGCGCCGATCCCCTGGCCCTGGCCTGTTTCGCCTTCACCGCCCTCGTGGTGGCCCCCCTGTTTGAGGAGGTTCTCTTCCGGGGTGTCTTGCTACCAGTGGCGGCTCAGAAGCTCGGTGGCGCCGGAGCTGTGATCCTCAGCGCGGCCGTGTTTGCGATCGCCCACCTGAGCCTGGCGGAGCTGGCGCCGCTGTTCGTGCTGGGCCTCGGCCTCGGCTGGCTGCGCTGGCGCAGCGGCCGACTCGGCTCCGCCGTCCTGATGCATGCCCTCTGGAACGGTCTGACCTTCATGAATCTCCTCTTTCTCGCCGACTGACACCGCTTGCTGCCACCCCCCAGGGGTGGTTCACTTGCGCAGTGCCTCCCAGGTCCCTTGGCCGCCTCTCCCGCCCCACGCAGCCAGAACCTCCTGCCAAGACTGAGGCCCCTCCGTCTGATCGAGGGGTCGCTTTCGGCGCGGAAGATCGAACGTCAGGCGCCCTGGCTGGCCGGTCTGCATCGGATCAGCAGCGGCGCCCTGGTGGGACTGGGACTCTCCATGCTCGGCCTGAGTGCCCTCACCCTCCACTGGCAGAACCAGTGGGCCCACAGCTTCGCCCAGTTGCAGGCCTCCAAGACCCTGGAGCACCGCCTGCAGGAGTCCTCCGCCCTGCTTGAGCAGCACCACCTCAGCCTGGTCCGGCGGCCCGGGCTGCTGGAGCCCACCAGCAGCGAAAAGCTCATCCACCTGCCTGAG
Source organism: Cyanobacteriota bacterium (assembly GCA_038324725.1). Taxonomy (GTDB): domain Bacteria; phylum Cyanobacteriota; class Cyanobacteriia; order PCC-6307; family Cyanobiaceae; genus Cyanobium. Next base: position 4,529 of record JBBQIH010000156.1, read on the forward strand.
CCTCACAGCAGCCCACCCCGCGCCTCCCTGCCCCTTCTCGCCGGCTTCCAGTTGCGCGCCATTCCGGCCGGCTATTGATGCCTTCCCCGTTCCGTTCCAAGTCCGGCGACCCCAGCAGCCAGGCCACCTCCGGCACGGGCAGCGGGCGCCGGGGCAAGGGAACGGCCACGCGGCGGGTGGTGGAGATCCAGCCGATCCCCACTGGACGGATGCTGGCGGTCTATCTGCTGCTGTGCGCCGCCCTGGTCGGGCTGGCGGGTCGCCTGGCCTGGCTGCAGGTCGTGCAGTCGCCGGCCCTGCAGGCCAGGGCCAGGGCCATCCAGACCCAGGCGATCACCCCCATCGGCAAACGGCGCACCATCGTCGACCGGATGGGCCGGCTGGTGGCCCTCGATGAGGAGCGGTTCACCCTCTGGGCCCATCCGCGCTACTTCAACATCCCCGGCGACGAACCCCAGGAGATTCGCCCCCCCGCCGACGTCGTCAGGGAGCTGTCGACGGTGCTGGCACGGCCGCCCGGCGAGATGCTGCAGCGCATCGGCAGCCGCCGCAGCGGCGTCAAGCTCGCCACCGGCCTGGATCCGGAAACGGCCCATCGGGTCCGCGAACTCGGCATCAGCGGCATCGATCTGGAGGCCTACCCGCAACGGGTTTATCCCCAGGGCCAGCTGTTCGCCAACGTGGTGGGCTTCCTCAACCTGGAACGGGTCGCCCAGGCCGGTCTGGAGCAGAGCCGCGACAGGGATCTGCGCCGCCAGGAGGTAACGATGAGCATGCGCCGCGGCGCCGACGGCACCCCCCTGCCTGATGGTCTTCAGGCAGGGTCGCTCTACGGCGACGACCTGCGCTTGCAGCTCACCCTCGATGCCCGCCTGCAGCAGGTGGCCCAGCAGGCGCTGGGCAAACAGGTGAAGCAGTGGAAGGCCAAGCAGGGTGCCGCCCTGGTGATGAATGCCCGCAACGGCGAAATCCTGGCCCTGGCTTCCACCCCCAGCTACGACCCCAACAAGTTCTGGAGTTACAACCCCGGCCTGTTCCGCGAATGGTCGGTGCAGGATCTCTACGAGCCCGGTTCCACCTTCAAGCCCATCAATCTGGCCCTGGCCCTGCAGGAGAAGGCGATCCGCCCCGGCGACAAGGTGAACGACGTGGGGCAGCTGAGCATCGGCGGCTGGCCGATCTTCAACCATGACCGCCGTGCCAACGGCCTGATCGATTTCCCCACGGTGCTGCAGGTCTCCAGCAACGTGGGCATGGTGAAGGCCATGTCCCAGGTGAAGCGGGAGCGCTTCTGGCATTGGCTGCGGGCCTTCGGCATCGACGAGATGCCCGACACCGATCTTCCCGGGGCCGTGGCCGGCCAGCTCAAGAGCCGCAGCGAATTCACTTCGGCCCCGATTGAGCCGGCGGTCGCCGCTTTCGGCCAGGGCTTCTCCCTCACCCCCCTCAAGCTGCTGCAGCTGCACGGCATGCTCGCCAACGGCGGCAAGCTGGTGAGCCCCCACATCACCCGCGGCCTGCGCTCCGGCGATGCCCTCGCCAGCGCCACCAGCTCGACGGGGGTGCAGATGCTGGATCCGGCGGTCACCCGCACCGTCGTCGGCTGGATGGAAACGGTGGTGGAGAATGGCAAGGGGATGAAGATCCCCGGCTACCGCATCGCCGGCAAGACGGGCACGGCCCAGAAGGCCCGCAACGGTGTGTACATCCCCGGGGCCAGGATCTGCAGCTTCGTGGCGATCCTGCCCGGGGTCGATACCAGCTATGTGGTGCTGGTGGTGGTGGACGAGCCCCAGGGCAGCAACGCCTACGGCTCCACCGTGGCCCTGCCGGCGGCTCGCCAGATCGGCGAAGCCCTGCTCGTGATCGAGAAAGTGCCCCCCAGCCGGCCGATCGCCAGGGGACCCAGGACAGCCACACCGTCCTGAGACGGAGCCTTGTCCTCATTCCCACAACCCTGGTGCCTGTCGCCGGGGGAGCACGGCTAGCGTCGGCTCCAGAAGACATCGCGCCCGACACCGTTCCACGATGGCCAACCTTCTCGAACAACTGGCCGCCATGACCGTGGTCGTGGCCGACACCGGCGACATTGAGGCGATCCGCCAGTTCACGCCGCGGGATGCCACCACCAACCCGTCCCTGATCCTGGCCGCCGCCCA